>JBAJNL010000042.1:0-10310 GCA_036881885.1 Holosporaceae bacterium | reverse complement strand
GTATGACATCGCGGCTAATGCCCGTTGTGCCCGAAACCATCACCTTTTTGCCGATACGCACAAATTGATGAATCGCCGCAAGACCACCGATCACCGCGCCATCACCCACCACAACATGCCCGGCAAGCGTTGCGTTGTTGGCCATCACCACATGATCACCCACTACACAATCATGCGCCACATGCGTTGACGCCATCAAAAGACAAGAGGCACCCACCTTGGTCGCCATCAAACCAGCTTTGGTGCCTGGCTGCACCGTCACATATTCGCGCACCACCGTTTTGGCACCAATAGAAACCGTTGAGGGCTCACCTGCATATTTCATATCCTGCGGTGCATGTCCGATAGATGCAAAAGGATACACCACGCACGCATCGTCCAAAGTGGTTCTACCTTCAATTACCACGTGCGAGTGCAAAACCACACGATTACCAAGGGTCACATGCTCACCCACCACACAATAAGGCCCAATGCGCACACCGTCTCCCAGCTTTGCTTTGGGCGAGACAATCGCTGTTTGATGAATCGTGCTCTTTTGAGATTGTGAGGAGTGTAATGCTGTCAAAAACCTGATGCTGCCACGAAAAAGAACTTCTTTCACAAGAACATTTTTTGCTTTAAAAGTCAAAACACCAAGAAAAATTTTGCACCCATCAGCGCATAAAATAAGCATCTTGCAAAATAAAAACATTTCTCTAGAATGAGACGCGTTATTGATCCTAAAGGAGTTATTTTATGAAGAATTTATCCTGGTTTCTGCTGCTTTTAGCTTTGGCACCCGTTTCTTTTAAAGCCCATGCACTCTCTACGCAACCTCTTTCAGCTTCGATTGCTGTTATGAATGAAGCAGAAGAGGATGAAGACGATGAGGAAGAGGACAGCTAAGCTTTAGCTTTTTGCCTCGACCGTTGTGTCGTCTCTTTTTTGCGCGCGCAGGCGCATGACGTACCGAATGATTTCGGCCACAGCTTTGTAGTGTGCGGGTGCAATCACGTCGCCCACATTCAGGCTTTTATACAAAGACTGGGCAAGCTCTGGGTTTTCAACGCGCGGAATGTTGTGCTTTTCCGCTATTCTGCGCATATAAAGGGCAACGTTGTCAGCGCCCTTTGCGACAACTTCTGGCGCCATCATACGGTGTGGCGTCCATAGCAGCGCCATGGCATAGTGCGTTGGGTTTGTAATCAAAACGGTAGCCTCTGGCACTTTTTCTTTTGCAACACGCATTTGCTGCATATCGCGACGAAACTGTCTTTGCCGCATGGTAGTTTGCGGGTTTTTGTCGACTTCTTTTTGTTCATCTAGAATTTCGCGACGCGACATTAGAAGTTGTCTTAACCAGCTGTACCACTGATAGCCATAGTCAGCTGCGGCCATAACACAAATCAAAATAAGCGCAAAAATAAGACCGCGCTTAATAAAAGCCTCGGCCCCCAACAATGCCCAAAAGGGGTCTGCACCACAAAAACCGCTTGCTTCCCCAAACATGTCTTTGCCCAAAAACAAAAGAAGCAAAAAAATCACGCAGAATTTAAAGAAGCTCTTTAAAAATTCAAAAAGGTTCTTCAGTGAAAAAAGACGCTTAAACCCTTTTAGGGGAGACAGCTTACTCAGATCAATTTGCAAAGCGTCTGGCTTAAGACGCCAGCGTGTTTGCAACCCCAAGCCTGCAATCAACACACAAGAGAGCATCAGAAAAAAAAGCAACAGATGCCACGCAACACGCCCACAAAGCTGACGCACCGCATAAAGCAACATCGGCCCATCGGCCCTTTGTGTGCCCGCAGCTTCTAAAAAGCTCCTCTCTAAGGTGAAAAGTGAGGTCACAAAATGCCGCCCCCACAGCCACATAAACAACAAAAAAGAGGCAAAAATCACCGCGTGATAAAGATCACGACTTTGCGGTATATTGCCTTTCTCTTTCGACTTTTCAATGCGATGTTGCGTAGGTTGTTCAGATTTTTGGCTATCATCTTGATTCTCTGCACTCATGTGAGAAAAAGCCTATAAAGAAAATCTGTCCATAAACTTGAAAAAAGGTACGCAAAACGGCTTAAGCACAAAATCATCATCAGTAAAACGCCAAAAATCACAAAAGGCTGTCCGACAAAAAAAACGGGCATCATAGGCACCAAACGGTTTAACAGCCCTAAAATAACGTAGTAAAAAATACCCATAACCCAAAAAGGAATGGTTAAAGAAAAAGCAGCCTTCATCCCTTTGGTCAAGATATGCGTCAGCGACTCTAAAAAGTCCATCTCCCAAAAGTTATGCCCCAAGGGTAGCACATGATAGCTGTCACACAGACCGCGTATAAGAAGTAGGTGCAAATCATAACAAAAAAACAACGTGATAAAATAAAGATGACAAAACACCGAAAACACATCGCGTACCTCGTGCGAAAGCGCTGCACGCATGGTATTGCCAAAACTTGTTTGTTGGCTAATCAGCGCACCTGCCATCACAAAACTGTCAAAAAACAAACGCACCAACGTGCCCACAAAAAAACCAAGCAAGCACTCTTGGAAAAGCATTGAAAAAGAAAAAACAGCTTGCACGTTTAAAAGCGGCACCACCACAAAACAAATCGCTACAGCCATCAAAAACCTGATACGCCGCGGCACTTGCAAATCACCAAAACCGGGCACGCACAACAAAAAACAAAAAAGACGCGCTGCTGTTAAAAAATAGGTGTCTGCATAAGCTGCAAACATGTGCAAAAGGGCGTTCACAGGGGCGGCATTCCAATGCGCACAATGCGATCAAATAAATCATCCGCAAAGGTTTTAAAAAGATCGCCATACCAAGGCAGCAAAAGAAATAACAACACAAGCACCCCCAGAATTTTAGGCACAAAGGTTAAGGTGAACTCTTGAATTTGTGTTAAAGCCTGAAACAATGAAACCGCAACACCTAGCAACAAGGCCAACAGCAAAAGCGGCCCTGCCACACGCAACGTTAGCCAAATACCCATGCGCGCAAGATCAAGAACATCAGCACCGGTCATTTTTTACCACACACACCCACAAGCATTTGTTTTAAAAAAGTTTTGCGAAAAAGTCTTAATAAAAAATAAGCGCTTGGTTAAATCTTTGTATGCGCATCAAACGCATCGCGTAAACCTTCACCCACAAACGCAATCAGGGTTAAAAGAAAAGAAATACTGCAAAAGGCCACAAGACCGATCCACGGCGCATAAAGATTGTTTTTAGCTTGCGTTAAAAGCTCGCCCAAAGACGCTGTACCCAGCGGCAAACCAAAGCCTAAAAAATCAAGGGACGTTAAAACGGTAATGCCATAATTCACCAAGAATGGCAGATAAGTCAGCGTTGCAATCATGGTGTTGGGCAGCATGTGGCGCCACATCAGCTGCGGCGTGCTGACCCCAAGCAATTGCGCCGCTTTTACATAATCATAAGTGCGCGCCCTTAAAAATTCAGCACGCACAAGGCCCGAAAGACCCATCCATGAGAACAAAAGCATAATTCCCAAAAGCCAGCCCAAACTTGGCTCGACAAAACTGGACAACACAATAAGAATAAAAAGAATAGGCAAGCTAGACCAAATTTCTAAAAAACGCTGGCCACACAAATCAACCAGCCCCCCAAAATATCCCTGCACAGCACCCATCAACACACCCAGCACCAAGCTTGCGCCCGCCAAGAAAAAACCAAACAGCAAAGAGGTACGCAACCCATAAAACAAACGCGCCAAAATATCGCGCCCCTGATCATCGGTACCCAGCCAATTGGCGGTCGAAGGCGGCGCGGGCGCCTGCTGATTGTGATTAACGGACGCGGCATCATAAGGCACTGGCGGCCAAATCATCCACCCCCCTTTGTTGGCAATCGAGGCCTTTAAGACAGGGTCTCTAAAGTCAGCTTCGATGTCTAAGTCACCCCCAAAAACACTTTCAGGATAGCTGTGCAGAAGCGGCACATAAAGCTTGCCTTCATACCACACAACATAAGGCACCTTGTTGCAAATCACATTTGCGCACATCACCAAAGCACACACGCCCACAAGTAACCAAAAGCTGTAATAGGCTCTTTTTTGTGCACAAAAAGCTTGCAAGCGACGCTTGGTTAAAGGAGACATCAGTTTTCTTTCGCCTCAAAATGCAGCCTTGGATCAACTTTCATATACAGCCAATCACCCACAATATGCAAAAGCAGGCTTAACAGCGTAAAAACGTAAAGCGTGCCAAAAATAACAGGATAATCACGACTTAAGGCGGCCTGAAAACCCAAAAACCCCAAACCATCCAGTGAAAAAATAATCTCTACCAGCAAAGCACCGGTAAAAAAAAGATGCAAAAAAGCCTGCGGAAACCCAACGACTAAAACAAGCACCGCATTGCGAAACACATGGCCCCAAAGCACACGACCTTGTGTTAAACCCTTAGCATACGCAGTCACCACGTACGGTTTGCCAAATTCCTCAAGAAACGCATTTTTTGTTAAAAATGTTAACGATGCAAAGCCCCCCAAAACCTGTGTTAAAAGAGGCAGCACCATGTGGTGCGCATAGTCCAACATTTTGCCAAAAGATGATAGCTCGTGCCAATGATTGGATGTCAGACCACGCAAAGGAAAAATGGACCAAAAGCTGCCACCTGCAAAAAGAAGCACAAGCAAAATGCCAAACAAAAAACCCGGAATGGCATAGCCTAAAATCACCGCAAAACTTGTGATCACATCAAATGTACTTTGGTGCGTGCGCGCTTTGGCAACACCAAGCGTGATAGAAATCAAGTACACAAAAAAAGTACTCCAAAGCCCAAGACTAATGGAAATGGGCAGCTTTTCTTTAATCAGCTCGGCAACCTGCTTATGCTTAAAATAACTTTTGCCTAAATCACCTGTTAAATATTTTTTCAGCATCAAAAAAAAGCGCGACCAAAAAGGCTTATCAAAGCCATACATTTTCTTGATCTCTTTCACCATTTCAGGATCAATCCCTTGACCCCCGCGGTATAACGAGTCTGTTTCACCGCCCGGCAACGTCAGGCCCTGCGTTGCACCGCTTAAATGCGCTGTACTATCAGATGAAAACCCTTGCAATTCGGCAATCATTTGCTCAACAGGCCCACCAGGCGCCCACTGAATCAGCAAAAAATTAAGAAACAAAATACCCAAAAGCGTCGGCGCAATCAGCAAAAGCCGCCTTAAAAAATACGTTTGCATCTTAAAAGCCTCGATCCTTGAAATGTTTGCACACAAAAAGACGCCTTAAGGCACAAACTACCTTACATCACACGTCATCACAAAAGAATAAACGTTTTTTCAACAAAACGATACCAGATGCCAAAACCGGTGTCCGACGCAACTACAACATCAAAAAGACATTACACAGCTATCAATACTTTTATTAGATAAAAAAAACTGTTAATACATTGATTTATATTAATTTTTTACATAAATTTTATTAGATTTTTATATAAATTTTAATAAATAAGTCTTGGAAGTTTATCATATGATCTGTTTCATCCTCTCATCACTCAGCATTCTAGGAACGATAGAAGGCACATCCATGCCCAATTTTCTGCCCAAAACAGCTTTCACTCAAGCTTCTTCCTTCATGAAAGGTCCATCAAAACAGCACGACCATAACCATCGCTCTGTGCCAAACGAAAAACCCAGCCTTGCAACCCAACGGAAACATTCTATGGGATTCAACCCCCGCACACTGTTTAAAATGGCAGGCTGTGCTTTTCTAATACAGAGCATACAGGCGCACAAAACAATGTACCACCCATGCCCTGCACCCCTTAAAATTTATGAACCACAGCATCCAGAAGCCGCCAATTTTTTTAACCGCTGCATCAACAAAGTCTGCAAGCGTTATGCTTGCCCTTCTGAACTACCGCCTGGCATGATACCCATTGCCGAAGACAGCTGTGCACACAACCTTTGCATCACAAACAAAAGAAACGTTTATGGAAAAACAATCACTGAAAAAGAGCAAAGGGTCATCAATCGCCTTGCGCGACGAGAGGATCGGTGCTGGCGTCGTACATGCAGAAAACATGGCATTTTTTTCTCATCAGCACTGATCATTCCAAACAACATGACCGCCACACAAAAACTTAATGAATGCTTCGCACCTGCCTGCAAAACACTTAGCACCCACAAATGCTTGAGTGACCGGCAGTTATTACAAGATGCACACCTATGGGACGATCAGCCACACACCAATATTTTTGATCGTCTCTACCGCCTATTAAAAAGCTTTTGCGACACCATACTCTGTCCCGGCAGATATATTCCAAAGCACGCCGCTGGCGCAGGCGAGTCTGCGTTCGCAACCGTCAAGAAAATACTGGAAAACTGCAAAAACAACTATCAAGTAATGACCGATAAATAGAAACTTTAACGCGTTCCAATCAAAGCCAGCAACAAAAGCGCCACAATATTAATGATCTTAATCATAGGATTAATCGCAGGGCCTGCGGTGTCTTTATAGGGGTCACCAACCGTATCACCCGTCACTGCGGCCTTGTGTGCTTCAGAGCCTTTGCCACCGAAATGGCCATCTTCGATATACTTTTTTGCATTGTCCCACGCACCACCACCGGATGTCATCGAAATCGCCATAAAAAGACCCGTAATAATGGTCCCCAAAAGCGTTCCACCGACAGCCAGCAAGGCTTCTTTTTGCCCAACGCACGAGACAATCGCAAAATAAACCAAAAAAGGTGCCAAAACTGGCAACAAAGACGGCACGATCATTTCGCGAATCGCCGATCGTGTCAGCAAATCAACGGCGCGACCATAATCAGGTTTACCTGTTCCCTTCATGATGCCCGGAATTTCTTTAAATTGCCGACGCACTTCTTTAACCACAGCACTGGCAGCCGTTCTGACCGCTGTCATGCTAAGGGCGCCAAACAAATAAGGCAGCAGACCACCGATGAAAAGCCCCACCAGCACGTAAGGGTTATCAAGATGAAACTGCAACGAAAGATGCGGCAAATAAGCCTTCAGATCTTCTGTATACGTTGCAAATAAAACAATTGAAGCCAGCGCGGCCGAGCCAATAGCATAGCCCTTGGTAACCGCTTTGGTGGTGTTGCCCACAGCATCCAATGTATCGGTTACTTTACGCACGTCAGCGCCAAGATCTGCCATTTCTGCAATGCCGCCCGCATTGTCTGTAACCGGTCCATACGCATCAAGCGCCACAATCATCCCCGCAAGAGCTAACATGGTGGTCGCCGCAAGCGCTATGCCATAAAGGCCTGCAACGCTATAAGCCCCCAAAATGCCCACGCAGATGATGACAACAGGCAACGCACAGGCCTCCATCGAAATGGCCAGTCCTTGAATGATATTCGTGCCATGCCCTGTTTCAGACGCTTTGGCAATACTTTTAACGGGACGATAGCGCGTTGAGGTATAGTATTCGGTCACCCAAACCAGCAAACCTGTCACCAGCAAGCCAATCCACGAGGCCACCAAAAGGTCAAAACCACGCACCACGTCAAAACCCATCATAAAGTAAGATCCAAGCCCAAGCGTGTAATGGACCGCACCCAAAACAAGCAAAGCTGAAAAAACAGCCGAGGCGATCAAACCTTTATAAAGCGCATGCATCACGTTGTTGCTTTTTGAAAGCTTCACAAAAAAGGTGCCCGCAAGAGAGCCCACAATACACATGCCTGCCACCAACAGTGGAAAGGCCATCATGTGTTGTTGCACATTTTGAAACGCGATATAGGCAATCTGCATATTGGCAACCAACGTGACAACATACGTCTCAAAAAGGTCAGCAGCCATGCCTGCACAGTCACCCACGTTATCACCCACGTTATCGGCAATCACAGCCGGGTTTCTTGGATCATCCTCGGGAATGCCAGCTTCAATTTTACCTACAAGGTCTGCCCCCACATCGGCACCCTTGGTAAAAATACCGCCACCCAAACGGGCAAAAATAGAAATCAGAGAGGCCCCAAACGAAAGACCCAAAAGGCTTTCAAGCATTTGTCGCGTGGGAATGCCCTGCATGCACAAAAACCAAAAGAAGCCCAAAATACCTAAAAGCCCAAGACCTACAACCAAAAAGCCTGTTACCGTACCTGCCTTAAACGCGAGGTTCAAAGCGGTTGCAAGGCCTTTGCGTGCGGCTTCGGTAGTGCGTACGTTCGCGCGCACCGATATGTGCATACCCACATAACCTGCAATGCCAGACAAAAGAGCGCCCAACACAAAACCTGCGGCCACATGCCCGTGAAAACAAAAGAACAAGGCAACGGCAATAAAAGCACCCACAAAAGCAATGGCTGTGTATTGGCGCTTTAGGTAAGCTTCGGCCCCCTCTTGAATGGCTTTTGCGATGCCACGCATGCGCTCATTACCGGCGCTTTGTGCCATAATTGCGCGAATAGCCCACAAACCATAAACAAGCGCCGACAAGGCCGCAACGCACACAAAAAATCCCGGAAGCGTCGTGGGAGAAAGCAAGCACCACTGGCTCATGCACATAACCTTTCTAAAAAGTTCTCATTCCATTGTCTGTTGTTTTAGCCCTCTTTCAAGCGTTTGGCAAGCCTTATGGCATAGCCCGAAGGCGCACTGACGAGCACTGTAGGGTGATTGGCGTCTTTTTCAATTTTTTGTCTTAACTTATAGACATGCGTTTCAAGCGTATGTGTTGAAATATTGGCATCATATCCCCAAACCTTTTGCAATAACTGCTCTTTGGAAACAAAACCGTCTTTTAGCAACACCAACAAAAGGTTGGCTTCTTTCTCGGGCAACGTGTAAGACGGGCGCCCCTTTAAAAGACGTTTGCTTGGCACAAACACAAACTCACCGATAGCAAAAACATCCTCTAGAACACGTGTTAAATGCACCAAAGTGTCGCGAAACAAAGCCAGCTGGAAGGGTTTTGCAAAAGAGATATGATCGGCAACACATGCGAAACGACACTCTTTTTGATCAACAGTGATTTTTAAAAAAACATCGCGCGCATCATACGCTGCATCAAGCCCACTTGATGTTTGGTAGATCTTGAGTGGGGCCTCGACCTGCTCTTTTAACAAAGAAGCTTCAAAGGGGTTTGTGGTGAAAAGACCAATGTGACGCATACACAAAAAACGCTCGAACCCTTACGAAGGTTTTGCTGACGAAACCATAGGACCCATAGGGCGCCCCGCCAAAAGGTGCACATGAAAATGGGGCACCTCTTGGCCGCCATCTTGGCCATCGTTCATAATAAAGCGCACACCCTTTTCATCCAGGTTTAAAAGCGCCGTCACTTTTTTCACAGCGCGCCAAAATCCTGTGATTTCTTTGTCAGACGCCTGTGCCATAAACGCTATTGGCGATCGATACGGCCCCTTTGGAATCACCAAAACATGCACCGGCGCCAAAGGGTTGATATCTTTAAACGCCAGCGCAAAGTCGTCTTCAAACAAAGGCGTTGTGTCGATTTCTTTTCTAAGTATTTTTGCAAAAATGTTGGAAGGGTCGTAGGTTGTCACACGCTTACTTGCTCTTAAGATGCGGCATACGGTTTTTTAAAAACACTCATACTGATGCCTTGATTAATTGTGGGCTGATGTAACACAACTTGAGTGGTGTCACCATACATGTCAAGCACCCGCCATCCTTCAAGCACAAAGTTGTTGGACGAAAACACAAGGGTCACCTGCCCTTTGTCTGCCTCTTGCGGATCATACAGTGTCCACAAAACGCGATCTTCCTCAACGATCAAAGACTTTTCGCGCACAAACTGCCCCAATGCTATTTTTTGCCGCAACAACAAAACAAGCGGCGTCGAAGTCATGGGAATTTCGGTTGTTTCCTTTGAAAGCGATCGGTGCAAATAAAGCCTGCGACCCGTCGAGAGCACCTCAAGGTCTGAGGGCGCGTCGTACGAAAGACACAAGTGGCCAAACGATTCACCCTTTAAAGGGCGCTTTAAATACAGCACACCCTTGGCATCACCCTTGTTGGTTTTTTGATAAAAAGCGGCACGAAGATCTTGAATATTGTTCAGTGCATCAAGACATTTTTGACGCAGCATCTTCGTTGAAAGGCGCGCCACAGCAAGGGGCACCTCGGCCTTTAATGTGACCGCCGAAAGGTACACCACACACAAAAGGCCTTGCAAAACAAAACCACTAAAAGGCATCACGCCTTTGACAGATCTTAACATCACCTCAACCCCTGTCGTTTTCTTTTAAGTGCCCTTTAAAACGCCCCTGTTTACGAAACCTCAGCCAGCAACGTTCGCTTTCCGGTATGGTTGGGCGACGATAAAACGCCATTGGCTTCAAGCTCTTCTATCAAACGGGCCGCTCTATT
>JBAJNL010000041.1:0-10526 GCA_036881885.1 Holosporaceae bacterium | reverse complement strand
CTTCATGGCTTCTGTCCACCGGTTTCTGTCAACAGAAAAAAAGCTTCTGTCAGTTTGCCTGGCGACAGGAAATATCTCTGGACAGAAAATCTTGAAGCCTCTTTCAACAAAAGCGCAGCTGTGGTCACACCCAATGAAGGTTTTTACAAAGTGCCCAATCCCAACAACAATCTGCAGGTGTGCACCAATGGAGAAACGCAAATTGGCGTTGACACCCAAGGAAAGTTTGGAAGTATTTTTTTGGGACCGGCACAAGGTGACGGAGGACTCACACCTACTGCCACAAATGAGACAGCTCTTGCGATCCGTGTGCCTTGCAAGCAAATAGTTGTCTCAGCACCCATAGATTATAATGCGCCCACGTCCGCAGATGAGACAGCCCTTGCGATCTATTGGCCCTCGCAAACAAATAACAACCTCTAAAACTTTTGAAGGCCATACCAAAGCCTTTTGATTCATTGCCGTTGCGCGCTGCGACGGCAATGCACCCCTATCTGCTCACACGCCCAAACACTTTTCCCCTATAAAAAAGCGCGCCACCAGGAAATTGGCTTTTTTGAGAAATCTCCGCTATCAAAAATGTATTTTTATAATAAATTATTTACCTAATGCAGGCTTTTAATATTTTTTATATTAAAATATTTCTCTATTATTATCTATTTAATGTTAATTTTTGAGAAATAGAATCTTTTTATCCAAAAAAGTGCGACTAGCACTTCTGGCAGTCACAACAATCTGTTTATCCACGAGAGCGGCAGCACACCCTTTTGTTTCTTTTCCACAGCTCAATACTGACAAGATAAACAAGTGGGTGGCGGCGGCTTTTCAAGTGATAGGCACAAGCTCTATAAGACGCCTTGCTTTCCCCACACAAACGTCACTTACAGGTGAGCTAATCACAGACAGCCTGGCCTGCTTTCTGACATCGCACCAATCTGATGATCCTCTTGTGCATCTTGGGCTACAAGGCGCCCTTTTAAGCACAACTGCCCTGCCCCTGGCACAAGCTTTAGCGTTCGGCCCCGCAGCTTTTATGGCCACACTCACACCACTTGTGCTAAGACATGGCATTGCGGTGACAGCGCACTTTGCTTCAATGGCCTTGAGTTGCTCTTGCTCGCGGCAACAGCCTTGGATAAAAGCTTTGCTAAACCTCTTCGCTGGCCTTGTGCCCACACCGGCTGTTGATGCGCAGGGCGTTAGTATCGCCTTGCCCTTTCAGGGCGGCGAGGTGCTTTTTGCGCACAACTGGCAAGCCTTTTTTGATGGACAACATTTGAATGTAACGCCAACCGGTACCTTACAAAACACAACCCACCACACTTTTGATAACTGCTTTCACGCAGCCAATCAAGATCAGTTTGTCGTTGTCAAAACAAATCCAGAGATGATAGGCCTTGCTTGGGGATCTCAAGAAAAAGTGGATGTTCGCTTTTTTAAGCGTGCAGATAGCCAAACGGCTTTAGACAATCCTGTCACAAGTTTGCTTGTAGAAGCTGATCAACTTTTTGAGGCACTGCTTACAACTATTTTACCGTGGCATTCGGCCGCCGCAACGCCCATCGTCAAGCCTGTGCCGGTTGCCCACCCCAATGACAGGCGTGAGCTGGTCGATCTTTTAAAAGATGATCCCGAGCTTTTTAAGCTCTATTTAAGGTCACATCTAGAAAAGTACATACACACAACATCCTATGATACAACGCCTGCTCTCTTTGGCACACTTTTGCACGATTTTGGGCTTAAAACAGGCGGCAGCGTTTATCAGTATACAAAAGCCAATGCACAAGAGCTTGCGCTGGATCACGCCCAATTTCTTGTTTTACCAAGAGAAAACAGCCTGGACCCCATCCTTTTAGCAGAGTTCAGAAATCACCACCAACGTACAGATAGAGCCAAATCTTTAGCACTATCGGCCTTTAAGGAACGCATTCGTCAAGAAAGCCTAGCTTCTTTTAATCAAGGCAGAACACCTGAGTCTCTGTTTCTCAAAACACATGATCCCCATACTTTTCAAGAAATTTTGAAGGATAAAAGGCACCCTCCCCACCGCCAAAGAAACCTGATTAAGGACGAGCAGTGCGAGCATTTTTCTAAAAGACCCTCTTTGCTTGAAGAATCTTTGGACAGCCTGAGCCACACAAGGCCCTGGCAAGATCTTGAGCAGGCCATGCGCGACCGCCCTGATCTAAGAGAGCGAAAGATCCAGCGCCTGGTTTTGGATGCCCAGCTTAAAGAGACACCACCGTTTCAGCTTAAGTGGCATGCACATGACGCATCTTATAACGCACGCACGCACAAGTTGCGTCCTTCTGATCGACGTGCCGGTCATGCTTTTTTAACATCACATCCCGATATCGCACCACACAAAACGACACTTTTTGAGACAACCGCTCACACAAGTTTTGAACAAGAGGGTGCCACCTTAAAAGGGCTACTTGTGGATGAACACAGTATGCAGCGGTCGGCCTTTGACACCTTTCATTCGATGATTCAAGACACACAAAGAAGAGTTATCGAGCCCTACCTTGCCGCGGGTGTGCGTGAGGACTTCTATAAAGGCATTTTAACCGCCAAAATGCTGACACATGTTAAAGAAGGACACTTTTTCCCTGTTGTCGAGCTGCAATCAGGCAAGGGACGTGTTGACCTTGCACTGATTCCCCGTAGCGAAAGCGAAACAGCCGTTTTGTTCGAGCTCAAACGGGGCAGTACAAGTCGTTTAGCCATGCAACAAATGCATGAAAAAGAGTATGGCGTTGAAATGAATCGCTTTCCAAACATCAAGCACGCGTGGCGTGTTGGCATGTCTTTTCACCCTCATGATGTTCAAATGGAAAAAGATTTTTATACCGTGCCACAGCTTGACCAGCACACGGATCTATCGCGCTTTTTAGCAAATGATGACACAGAAGCCTTTCGGTATAATTTTGAGCTTTTTGCAAAAAAGAACATCAAACACCATGACCTTAATGCACGCAACACTGCTTTTTTTCCGGCTTTTTTTTCCGGCTTTTTAGCACAAGGGATGGCGAAAAAAAATCTGCAAGCTGTATGGGCACACACAGAAAACACCTATGACAATGCCCTCATTTTTGTGCGCCCAACCTATGGCAACAAACTTGTTGTTTTTCACCTTGAAGGCAGATCGGGCACGACAGCAAGCACTTTACCTTTTGATGCGCTTCAAGAAATCCACGCACAAAATCTTGATGTGGCCCATTTTATCACATCCAAGATTACCTATGGGCGTGCGGGACCGGTACAGGCTTCAGACTTTACCTTCAATACATTCAACGATATAGCATCACCACCTCTTTCATCAAAAACGCGCCCTGTTCCTTTTGACACTCAAGGCACAACCGATTCTTTTGCGCAGTTCATTAAAAAGCTCGACCAAACAAAGGAGCGCGAGGATTTTATCTCATACCTCAACACGCTTTCTGCTTTCTCCAATCAGATTTTTTCACAAAGAGGTCGACAAAATGAATCGTATCAACAAGGTCTTATTTTAGGATCTCTTGCAGACAACACAGAACACATAGAGATTCTGAACGTCAATGAGTCAGGCGGCACCGGGCGCAAAAGGCCCGATATCGTGTTTAAACATGATGACACAATGACCGTGATTGAAAACAAACATGGACATGGCATACAGAGACCCTCCCACCTTGCAAACGAAGCCCTTGCACAAACAAGGCACAACCGGTACGCAGATGGTCTGCACAGTTTTAAAAAACTTGTTTCTGTCGGCATCGTCGCAGAACCAACACACGTTGGGGAGCACGCGTTTTATATTGCGCATGACACCAACGCACACACCATCACTGATGCAGCGCATCACAGCGTTGTGCGTGACCTGTCTCTTTCATATGCCTCAACACCCGAGCGACGCGCAGATTCAGAGGATCTTCTAACGCACTTAACCAGCCCACCCACCAAACGACGGCGTGTTGAAGATGAGCTACCCGTTGGCGTTAGCCCCTTAGCGGTCTGTAAAGCAAAAAGAGCACGCCACAAACGTAACCTATGCCACCCCATGACAACTGATGACAAAGTAAAACTTTCAAAACGTTTACATCAACATTGGGCACACAAAGGATTATCCAGTGCACACATGGTGAATACAGGCCTTTTGATGGCAAAAGATTTTATTCACGGAAATTTTGAAGGTCCCGCCACTATGCTGGTTATGCATGGCCTCAACAAACAAATTGAAAAACACGTTACAGCCATTGCCCATAGCCTTGCAGAGGGGCCTCTTAAACAAAGACTCATGCGCTCGGCACCTGTTTTAGGTCAATCAGTTGGCGCTGCCCTTGATGTGATCGACCTTGCAAAAAGTATTCGAAACTTTCAGCACGCTGACAATACTTACGACAAACAAACCGCAACACTTAACATCGCCGTTGACACTGGCTATATTGCGCTTGATGTCATGGAGGCCACAGCACTGCTTACCGGATACGGCGCCACCTTTGGTCCCGTTGGCTTGGCCGCCAGTCTTGTGCTGTCTTTAACCCAACAGCTTGTTCAAGCAGGCCTTCAGCTAGAGCAACTTGAAGACCAAATCACGCTAACAGAGGGAGAAAAATTTGCCAATTTTTGGCGCTTCTTTGCAGGGTTTGATGCCTCCTCTTATCTGCGCGACGATATCGAGGCCAAAGCAGCCTACCAGCACTATCTTGAAACCTTGGTGACAACCTATATGCACTCTGGTGACTATGGCTTTTTGATTGCAACACTAAACGACTTGCAACGCACCACCAAAAAAACCGTTCGCTCAGCAACTTTTTGGGAGGATCTGTCGGATCTTTTTTCAGGTCAAGGGCCCTGCCGCTATAACTGGCAAACCCTTCAAACACAACCTATACTGCCTCCTTTAGATGTTTCTGTTATAGATTTACACCCTGATTTTTCTCAAAGAAACAGAGCATCTTCCTACTCACGCATCCTGCCTGCTCCACGGGGAACCCGATGGCTGTGCAACCCCACAGCAAACGATATTCAATCCGAGCGATCTTATTTAAAAGAGCACACTTATGCATGCAATCATCACAAGTGTTTTTGCAAACCAGGTGATCATGAAATCCGTGTACAGCGCATGCATCTTGACTCTTCTCGTGAAGCAGGTAAAAACTTTTGTCACAACAGCGTTATGCTACAAAACGTCACATCTCTGTCCGAGCATCTTTTCGCTTATATCACACATCCCCTGACGGCAGGTTTTCCCGAAAACAATCCATCCACAACAATTTTAAGCCCAGAAGCACTTTTTCGAAACTTTAACCTGACCCTGGGCAATCAAGATGACACGTTTGTTGTCTCAGCTCCCTTCGATCACTTTCGCTCACTTTTAATTGATGGCGGAGACGGTGATGACACGTTGCAGTTTCAGTATGATTTTTCGCCCTATCACCACAGTGCGCGTTTTTCTCATTTTGAAAACCTTATAGGCTCACCCCATGCACAACACATTCGTGCGCCCCAGTCTATCAAATACATTGATGGCGGAGGAGGACAGGACGTTATCACTCTTTTGAGCGGACATACAACATCAAACCCCGATCCAACCTCTATCGCTTTAAACGGGGGCGAAACCATAAACCCGCATCACAGAGAAACAATCTTGATACCATCAAAAGATGCACAAGGCACAAGCACGCTTTTGCTTGAAGACACGCCCCAGCAGCACCGCATCTTGCTTGACACACTTGATGACCTGCGCAGCATTGATTGGCAGCAGAATACCCTTTCTGTCACCACACAGAACAGTCACGTGATTGCATTGCACAACTTTCAAAAAGAAAAACACGCTGTTGTGTTCACGTGCCAAGATTTGTGGCGTGATGCCTTCATTGCAAACGTAACGCCCGTTTTTTCTGAAAAGCTAAGCGCACGCAATACACATCAAAAAATCACCAATTTGCATCTTTTTGGGGAATCAGAATTACTGCCCTTGCTCAACAGTGACGCACTCGAGCACATGGGCCAAAATACCACCTTAAAAACCGACAAATTTAATCTTAGCGGCACTTTTCACATTCAACATGGCACGCAACACGCTTTGATCAAGTGGGATTCACATCCTCTCACTTCGCACGCTGTTGCGGTCACGCAACCGCCCTCCTTTGCGATAGATGATCTTTTTCTGAACTATGGCCCCGGCCATCACCACTATCTTTTTCAAGACTGGGTTCAAAACATCGTTATCAACAACCAACCCGCAGCGCCCGATGGTAAATATGATGTGCTTTCTTTTCCAGCAAACAGCCCTTACCAACTGCATAAGATTGAACAAAAAAACAACAGATTGATCTTGCACACCCATCACAAAACACAGGCACAAAACGGCAAGATAACTTTAGATCACATGACCGCGCAAACACCCCTTCAAATACATTATGAGGGCAAAACTTACGGTCTTTCAAACTGCCATCCCAGAACCCACTCTGCACACACTGTTTTGTGTGAACGCACACCTTTTTACTTTTTAAGTTTTAATACCCATAAAATCACAGTAGTCGAAAAAAAAGATTGGCAAGGCTACAATGGACTTTATTTGCCTGAAACCAACTATGTTACGCTCAGGTCAGCAGGTGATGCGGTTCTTTATGAACCACACAAAAATGCAACAATTATCTTGAAAGGCCTTTACAGCAGTCTAAACAATTGGGGAGATCCGTCTTCTTTGGTGCTGCATACACCCAATGGCCAGACAGACACACCATGGCGCGAAACAATACTACAAGCGCCTTCTATTGAATCTTGGATCCATCAAAAGACCGAAGCGTTTTTTGACCAAAAAGCTTTGTATCATGTGCACCACGCGCCCGAACAAACAACGCTGGCGTTAGCCGGCGAAAAAACGCCTATTCTGCACCTAGATCCCTCTTTGTTTTTATATGACCTTGATGTGAGTGATGATAGGGTCACTTTCTTACTGCGTAATCAAAGGGGCGAGAAAAAAGCGCTGACGGTCACTAACTGGAATCAGCTTTGTGCTGACAGGCGGCCCCTGTTTGTTCATCAAAACAAGATACTTGATCTCACCAACTGTACGTCAAGTGACATCACGCACCAGATGCAATTAGACACAACAGCCAGACCTCATCTTGTGCAAGACAACTCACAAACGGTTCTGATACCCACAAGTGCTATTCCGCATCTTTTTATTCAAAAAGAGAGCAACCAAACGTCCATCCTGCGTCAGCATGTTCATCAGCATAAAGATCGTGTCACAAAGCACAGCATCCACGACACCTATCACGGCCCTTTGCGGCTTCTTTTTTATAAACATTTTTATAAAGCGTTTGATGCCACCACCAACAAAACAGAAACCGTCTATGTAGAAAACGCTGACAAACCTTCTCTTGTTCTTTGATTTCTGGCAAAAAAAAAATACTTTTATCACTAAAAAGATTAAATTTTAAATAAAAAGCAATTTAAATGAATGTTTTTTCTTTTTTCATATGACACAAAATATTTTTTTTGATCATCTTTGGGCATATTTTATAAAAGGATTGCTCTATCGTGAACAAACTATTTTTATCCTTAACAACCGTGTTGCTTTGCACAGCACTGACACAAAATTACCTTGCAGGAAAAAGCTCAAAAGATACATACACCTATATTTACAACTTAGCGTACAGTTCAGGGGAGGAAGAATCAGGGTGCAGCTGGATAAGCCAAAAATGGAATAACCTAAGCACGTGGCAAAAGGCAGGCGTTGGCGCCACAGCTGCTATCATCGGGGTTGGCACAGTGGCTAGCATAAGTGTGGCAAGCACTCTTTGCGCGACTGGCAGCCTTGCCATCTGTGCTGCCAAAGGCCTGCAAACCACCACAGCGTCTCCCCCCTTTTCTGAAATCCCTTCTCCTATACTTAGACAACCTATTGATTCGCATCAGATAGATTGGGCAGAAGAAGTACTAACAGAGGGTCAAAAGAAATTTGGCCCAGACACTGACGAAGTTGAGAATCCTAAAACCTATGCCTTAACCACAGCAGAAAAACAATGTAGCACAGAAATGATAAATCGCTACACCACCACACGCAGAGGCGATATCATTCCTCCGCCAAACTGGCTAGATGACTCTTCTGTCTTAAATACTGAACATCCCTGCGAAACTCCCGGTGAACACCAGGCTCTCGAGCGATGCTTGAGACAAAAGTGTCCCGACACAAGTGAAAGCATCAAAGCAAAAAAGGAAGATTACAAAAAAGGTCTTGCACTTCAAAAACCTTTAGGTGTGAACTTAACTGAATTTTGTAATGGAGACCTCATACTTGACAACCTCCTGACACAAGATGGCGTTTGGTGTCCAGCAATCAATCCTGAAAGCATCAGTGCCGCGCAAGAACGCATTGCTATCGCCATACGAGAGGGTATCACCTACCCAAAACATTTCGCCATGGATATGGAAAACTGGAATCGTGTCCGCTCATCAGCACAAGATCAATCTTTGTGTGTCACGCCAGCTGCACGAGAAATTGTCTCACACATCACAGGCAAGCTGTGTTATGAAAACTTTCAAACCGTGACAGTTGATTCACCATCAAGGCTTGCAGAAGGCCTACACATCACTGCGCACAATGTACCTGCCTTTCTTCAAGCGTCAATGCGTGATGTTCTAAAGCGTTTTGAAACCCTGATAACCGGAAGCGACACAATGCCAAATGGCTTCAAAGTGAACATCTATATTAAAAATATTGGTGCTTACGACCCTCAAAACATTGCCAGCGCAGGACCTTCACAGTGGTATCCAAACTCTGGCGTTACCAAAAACTGTGGCATGAGCCTCTCCACGGACCACATGGTGCAGCTTGTTGCAAAAAAAGGACCCAACGCCACGGGCCGCACAGCTGAAGGCCTTTTGACACATGAAATGCTTCATTGTTTTCTGAATTGGAACATCTTTGGGATAGTAGACCCGCAAGGCAATACCAGCTATCGCTTTCAGAACGGTTTTTCGCCAATGATGGAAAAATTTACAGACCAGAAAACTGGAAAAACCTACTACTTGCTGACTGCCAAACCTTGTAAAGACTATGCCACAACACTACAACAAGAAAATCCTTCTTTTTACAAAGCAGGTGACCCGCGTATAGGTACAGAAGGCCTACCCATAACAGGTGATAATCACATGGGGCGAGCACTGTTAAGAAGCATTCAACCAAATGCTCTTCACTGGGGCGGATTTCCGATGCTAGATGGCGCCATCGCGTGTGGATTTAAATCCCTTGGATACCAAATTGACCCCGAAGGATTTGAGACAGCATATCCTGATCTTGTTGCAAAAGAACCACAAGAGCCTTACGACGCTGATTATAATTATTAAACAAGCAGTTGACAGCTAAGTAAAAAACACGGCGTTTATCTAGAAATTATCTAGAGGGCGCCGTGTTTTTTTATGGGTTTTAAAAAGGGCACAAATCCTGTTTTAACAGCTTGAAGACTACCTTCTCACAAAGACATAAGCGCACAGAGAAAAATAAACGCGCACGGCAAGAGGTGGGTTTCTCTCTCAGGTGCAGAGCAAGAAAAAGCCTAAAGAGGCATGAAAGAGACCCAGCAAAGAGAGTTTCAAGAACGCACAGCAAATAATAAGTGTTTCTTTGCTGCTTCAACAAAAGCAAAGATCATAAGACGGCTGAGTATTTGGTTTTTGCAAGCGCCTGGCTTGTCAAAAGACCCGACACACGGGTATGCCTGGTTAAGAAGATCACAAGCGATTTTTAAAGTGGCCTTTAAAAAGGCAGCACAATGCAAAACACTTCTTAAATAAAAAAGAAAGCTCTCTTTAAACGCTTTAAACGGCGGCAATAATCTTAAAAACGCTTCCTAAGGTAAAAAAAGCACATACATAAAACAAAAAAGCCGCTGCAACAACGGCAACGGCTTTCTTTAAAAGAAAAAATATTGAACATTGGGCTTTTCAAAGCCACAAAGCACTTTCCTGAATGCAAATCAAATCAGTGGGGCAATTAGTACTGGTTAGCTTCAAAGATCGCTCTTCTTCCACACCCAGCCTATCAACGTGGTGGTCTTCCACGGCCCTCATAGGGAAAACTTATTTCGAGGCCAGCTTCCCGCTTAGATGCTTTCAGCAGTTATCTGTTCCGCACTTAGCTACCCAGCACTGCGGCTGGCGCCACAACTGGTACACCAGAGGTGCGTCCATCCCGGTCCTCTCGTACTAGGGATAGCTCCTCTCAATTTTCCAACACCTACGGCAGATAGGGACCGAACTGTCTCACGACGTTCTGAACCCAGCTCACGTACCACTTTAATTGGCGAACAGCCAAACCCTTGGGACCTGCTCCAGCCCCAGGATGTGATGAGCCGACATCGAGGTGCCAACCCTCCCCGTCGATGTGAACTCTTGGGGGAGATCAGCCTGTTATCCCTGGCGTACCTTTTATCCGTTGAGCGATGGCCCTTCCATACAGAACCACCGGATCACTATGACCGACTTTCGTCTCTGCTTGACTTGTCAGTCTTGCAGTCAGGCAGGCTTATGCCATT
>JBAJNL010000040.1:0-10708 GCA_036881885.1 Holosporaceae bacterium | reverse complement strand
TCTATTGTAGCCAATCTGCAAACGCCTTTGCAAATAGCTTGTGGACGTTTTTTTCTCTTCCATTACAATGCGCAAGGCCCGCTTATAAAGCTCGTCACCTTGCTCGGCACCTTGGCCATCTAAAGAGACGACCTCGGGATCAAAGTTAACGGGCGATGTGTGATGGGGATACGCTGCTTTTAAAAACGATACAACGCTTTCAACTTCTTCATCACTCACAAAGGGGCTGTGCACACGCAACATGCGCTCGCCGGGCGACATATACAGCATATCGCCCTGCCCTAACAGCTGCTCGGCGCCTTGTTCGCCCAAAATGGTGCGACTGTCAATCTTGGAGGTTACCTGAAAGCTAATGCGAGACGGAAAGTTAGCCTTAATCGTACCCGTGATCACGTCAACGGAAGGCCTTTGTGTGGCCATGATCAAATGAATGCCCGCGGCACGCGCCATTTGCGCTAATCGCTGAATGGCCCCTTCAATCTCTTTGCCGGCCACAAGCATCAAGTCCGCCATCTCGTCTACAATAATCACAAGATAAGGCAAAGGTGTTTGGGGCAGCTCATTTGTTTCCATGATGGGTGCACCATTTTCATCGAAACCCGTTTGTATCTTGTGCGTTAGGGGCACACCACTGGCGGCGGCAGCTTTGATTTTTTTGTTATAACCATCAATATTACGCACGGCAATGCTAGACATCATTTTATAGCGTTTTTCCATCTCGTGCACCGCCCATTTTAAAGCTTGCACAGCCTTTTTGGGATCGGTGATCACAGGCGCAATCAGGTGCGGAATGGCGTTGTAAACAGAAAGCTCAAGCATTTTGGGGTCAACCATCAAAAGCTGACACTTTTCAGGCGGCAGCCGAAAAAGCAATGACAACACCATGGTGTTAATACCCACCGATTTACCCGAGCCGGTGGTGCCGGCCACAAGCAAGTGAGGCATGCGGGCCAAATCAACCACAACGGGTGTGCCGCCGATATCTTTGCCCAATGCAAGGGCAAGGTGACACGCGCTTTTCTTGAAAGACTGACTGCTTAAGACTTCTCTTAGGTAAACAACCTCGCGACCTTTGTTGGGAATTTCAATGCCAATGGCATTTCTGCCAGCGATCACCGCCACGCGTGTGGACACAGCACTCATCGAGCGGGCAATATCATCGGCCAAACCAATCACACGCGCAGCCTTAATGCCAGGCGCTGGCTCAAACTCATAAAGCGTGACCACGGGCCCTTCTTTCACATCTAAGATGCGCCCTTCGATGCCAAATTCTTTGAGCACTTGAATGAGGGCATTCGTATTTTCTTGCAACTCTTCTTTTGTGGGCCTTACATTCTGCGCATCATACGCATACAGCAAATCCAAATGCGGCATATGCGCTTCTGGTGTTAAAGGACCTTTATCTGCACTTAAAGCTGCTGTTGATTTTTGAGGCATCGTGGGCGCAACAGGACTTAAGGTTGGTCTTGCTTGCGGCATAGGTGCCGCAGCAGCAGGTGCAACAGGCGATGCGACAGGGGGCACACTTCTGGGTTGCGCCATGTTTTGCGACGCCTTTTCTGGCAAGGACTGCGACGCCAATGGCTCACGCCCCAGCGGCAATGTTTGCGGCGTGTGTGCCTTTTTTGACGCGAACGACTGGTAAAAATCTTTGAGAGCAGCAAAAAGATAAAGCGCCAACTTGCCCAAAACCTGCCCACAAAACTGCAAGAACAAAAGGGCTTTCAGCGCACTCTCGCGCACATGTTGCAGCCGCACGCCAAACAAATAACCAAAAGCAAGCAATGTAGAGGTCACCCAAAACAGACGCCAAACAAAAAACTTATCCAAGGGCATATAATAGAGGCTGATTTCACCCAAAGCCCCTCCCCTTAAAGGGCAAGTAAGGCTGCAAAGCGACGAGGCGCCCACAAGTGCCACAAGCAAGGCTGTTGTTCTTAAACTAAACAAACGCCGGCTACGACCTAACAAATGCTGAATCGCCCATACAAAACACACCAAAGGAATCACATAAGCCGTCATGCCAAAAGCTTGAAAAAAAGTATCGGCAAGGGTGGCACCAAAAGAGCCAAGCCAGTGAGAAACCTGAGCACCTGTGGCCATATTGACTGTTTGGTCGTCACCTTTATAAGCCAGCATCACGATGGCCAAAAAGGGGCCGCTGCAGACAAGCAAAACAAGGCTTGAAAAACGCAGTGCCTTTTCTAAAAAGCTTTTCAAAATAACTTTTAAAAATTCCAACTTCTAACCTTCCACCTTTTTTTGTAACAAAGCGCCTTCCGCTGCCTGATCTTCTTTATCGGCGCCCTCTAAAGCGCTGTTGTTTAAAACCCAATTAAAATGCTCAATCGCTGCCGCACCCAGCACACGCCCACGCGCGGTTCGCTTTAAAAAGCCGCGCTGAATTAAAAAAGGCTCCACCACATCCTCAAGGGTTGTACGCTCTTCAAACAAGGCGGCTGCAAGGGTATCAATGCCCACCGGGCCACCGCTAAATTGGTGATAAATGGCCTCAAGATACTTGCGGTCAAGCGTATCAAGCCCAATATGATCGACGCCAAGCGCCGCCAAGCACGTTTGAATAAACGTCACATCACACGTTGCCACGCTTTGTACCACCGCAAAATCTTGCAAACGCCTTAAAAGACGTAAAGCAATACGGGGTGTGCCGCGGGCACGGGCTGCCAAAAACAGCGCAGCATCCGCTGCAAGGGGAAGCTCAAGCCTTGACGCCGCGTTTGCAATAATCAAAGCCAGCGCCTCATCTTCATAAAAATTGACCTGCGCTAAAATACCAAAGCGATCTCTTAGGGGCCGTGATAAAACGCCTTGCCGCGTTGTGGCGCCCACAAGCGTAAAAGGCGCCAACTGCAAACGCACCGAGCGTGCCGCAGGACCTTCACCAACCATTAAATCAAGCTTTTTATCTTCCAGTGCCGGATATAAGATCTCTTCAATGTGGCGCCCCAAGCGATGAATCTCATCCACAAACAACACATCATGAGGCTTCAAATTTGTTAACAACGCAGCCAGCTCGCCGGTACGCGCAATCGACGCACCAGACGTTGTATGACACTGCACACCCAGTTCGTTTGCTAAAAGGTGCGCTAAACTTGTTTTGCCCAACCCCGGTGGGCCTGAAAGCAACACATGGTCCAGCGGTTCATTGCGTTTTTTAGCTGCGCGCACAAACGTAGACAGGTTATCGACCAGCTCTTTTTGACCAATGAATTCGCGAAAAAAAAGTGGCCGCAACGCACGCTCGGGGCGATCTTGGTTTTCTTTAAAAGAAGGCGCAAGCTCTTGCACAACAGACCCTTTCGTTAAAAAAACCTCACTTGAACACACCGTTTTTTGTGAAAACGCATCGCTATTTTTCCTTGCCTACACTGCTTTTTTACGCTGTGAACCCAGCTTTTGCAGCGTTGCCTGCAACAAAGCTGTTACATCGCTTGAAGGCGCTTTCTGCATTTCTTCCTTCAGCAAAACATTCACTTCGTTTTCTTTGTACCCAAGGGCTTTTAAGGCTTCCAGCGCCTCGAAAAGCGTGTTGGCGGCAGAGCGGGCATCCGCTGCCTGTGGCGCGTCACTGACATTATTTTGCAAAGCAAAAAGCTTTTTGCGTTTACTTTTAAGCTCTAGCAACAAACGAGAGGCCATCTTTTGCCCCACACCTTCGGCACTTTGAAGCCTTGCTGCATCTTCTTGCAACACAGCATCCAACAGGCCAGAAAGACCCATTTCTGACAAAATGTTTAGCGCTAAACGACCACCCACACCTGAAATTGACAAAAGAAGTAAAAAGAGTGCCCGCTCTTCAAAGGTTTTAAAACCATAAAGCGTGGTGCCGTCTTCGCGGGTTTGTGAGGCGCACCAGATTTCAAAACTATCTGATGGTTCGACATCAAAAGAGTTTTCTGCTGCCTGGTACACAGACGCAGGGCATAAAAAAAGATAGCCAACGCCACCGGCTGCCAGCACAAGCCCCTCGTCAGAGACGTGTTTGATCAGCCCTTTAAAATATGTCATCATAGGTCTATAAATAGCAGTTCCTCATCAAAAACACAAAAAAGCACAAAAAGGGGGATGTCGCTGCAATGCTTCGCCATGCTTACATCAGATGTTATAAAGGCAGAAGCTACGTCTTCTTTTTTTAAGGAAACCCCCTTTTTCTTGAACAATATGTTTTCTCTCAACCTTTCTTGTGCAAACTATCTTTTATCGGTGAAGCACAACCTCTTGGAAAGTCAGCGGCGATGATACCCTATTTGCGGTTTTACAGAAAAAGCACCTACCCCAAGCTGCTTGCCTTTCTTTTGTGCCTTATTGCCAGCCTTAGCATTACCATGCTGTATTCAGCAGGCCACAGCTTTTCACCCTGGGCCCTTAAACAACTTTTGCGTTTTGTGGTTTCTTTTCTGGCTTTTTCTGTGATCAGCTACCTTGATCTGCGTCTTTGGTTGCTTTATGCATCCTTTATTTTTTTAGCCTCTTTGGGCCTGCTGATTGGTGTCGAGCTTCTGGGTTTTATTGGCATGGGCGCCAAGCGATGGATTGACCTTTACATCTTCCAGCTACAGCCATCGGAAATTATGAAATTTAGCCTGATTCTGCTGATTGCAGCCCATTTTCATTTTTTGGGTGTACGCCACCATAAATTGCGCAGCATTGTGTTGCCTGTGGCGGCCATTTTTATCTCGGCGCTTTTGGTTTTAAGACAGCCAGACCTTGGCACAACCATTATTTTATGCGCCGTTGGCTTTAGCATGCTTTTTGCGGCAGGGGTGCCCTGGTATTTCTTTATCAGCTTGGGCACTGTGTGTTTGCTGACACTGCCAATCATTTGGTCGTTCCTAAAGGTATATCAAAAAAAACGCATTTTAACGTTTTTAAACCCAGGGGCCGATCCTTTGGGTGCCGGTTATCACACGCTGCAATCAAAAATTGCCATTGGCTCTGGTGGGTTATGGGGAAAAGGGCTTGGCCACGGCAGCCAAGGACAGCTTGATTTTCTGCCCGAAAAGCAAACAGACTTTATCTTTACCATGCTGTGCGAAGAATGGGGGTTTTTTGGCGCGCTGTTTTTGCTAAGCGTTTATCTTTTTATCTTGGTTAAAAGCTATTTGTTGGCTTTGCGCTGCCCGGTCATTTTTACCAAACTTTTAGTCGTTGGTGTCGTCTCGACCCTTTTCTTTCACGTCTTTGTCAATATTGGCATGGTGATCGGCATTTTACCCATTGTTGGCGTTCCGTTACCGCTGATGTCTTATGGCGGCACTTCGCTTTTGGCATTTATGGTTGGGTTTGGATGGCTTGCGGCGGCTGACTCGCAGCAGCAAGCGCGCTTGCCACTTAGCGGCGTTAACAGCGCCGAAGCACCGGTGCTTTAAGCCCCACCCAGCAAAAGGCGTACACCCTGAAAGGGCTGAAAGGCAGTATTTTCTGTGGCCGTTACCCAAGTTTGCAGATTGCTTTGCTGATCTAGCAATTCAAACAAAAGGTGCAGTGTGGCGCGATCAAGGTGTGCTGCAGGCTCATCTAAAAGCAACAAAAAAGGCTTTAAGGGAAACCGCTTTTTCTGTATGTGACACGCCCCCAAAATCACCAAAAACAACACAAGCTTTTGTTGGCCCATCGAGCATAACTCGATCGCTGTGCCACCATATTTTAAAATAATCTTGGTCGCTTGCGGCCCCAGCTTAAGGGGCTTGTATTTTTGAAAAGTGTGACGCTCTTTTTCAAACCCTTGCCGAAAGAAAACGCTTAAGTCTTGCGTTCCTTCTTTAAAGGCAGCCTCTCCCACACCCTCTATTGCAACCGAAAGGGGTGCAAAAGGCGCAGACAGCTCTTTTTGCGCTTTTGAAAGCGCTTCTAAAAAAGAAAAACGCTTCTGCGTTAAAAGGGTCGCTTTTTCTGCAAGCATGGTTTCAAGACTTGAAAGCCAGGCAGTTTCCTTGGCATCACACTCAAGCAAGCGCCGCCATTCTG
Source organism: Holosporaceae bacterium (assembly GCA_036881885.1). Classification (GTDB taxonomy): domain Bacteria; phylum Pseudomonadota; class Alphaproteobacteria; order Holosporales; family Hepatobacteraceae; genus JBAJNL01. Next base: position 4,720 of record JBAJNL010000040.1, on the reverse strand, counting down.
ATAAAATTTTCTCGTAGGTCAGCAAACAAGGCGCATAAGCTTTATCAAAGCCCATCACCAGGCGATCAAAAAAGCGACGCCGTTGGCCCATGTTTTCGCGAAACAAAAGATCCATCTCGGGCGTCATCCAAAAAACAAGCAAATAGTCTTGCAAATCTAACTGTCGCTTCAAGGGTGTTTGGTTAAACAAGATCGCGCGTGACTTGCCTTTGTCGGCAGCAGGGCCCATACGTGCTGCCAAAAGCCCGTCAGCCGTTTCTAAAGACATGGCCAGTGACCACCGATGAGGCACACCCATCGCTTGCCATTTTGAAGGCGACGCACCACGCAAGCCCCGACCGGGTGAAAAAAGCGATAACGCCTCTAACAGGTTTGTTTTGCCGGCGCCGTTCCTTCCAATCACAAAAACATTTTTAGAGGCCGGTGTTTCAAACAAAGAGGCAGCATGAGAACGAAAATTCTCTAGCGCAAAACGCACAACACCGGCATGCTTTGTCTCTGGCTGTTTCAACGATTGCTCTTGCATGTTTGCCGGGGGCCTCTGCTTTGTGCGTAAGGCAACTGTGTCTTACCGTTAAAATAGCAAAAGACGCGCAAAAACGCTAAGCCGCTTCTTGCAAAAGCCCCACCGCCGCAAGATAGGTGCCCAAAAGTTGTTCTTGCTCAAGGTATTCGTGCTTTTTCATTTTGCGACACTTTAAAACCTGGCGAATGATTTTAGGGTCATAACCCGCAACGCGCGCCTCTAAAAGCGCATCGCGAATCAGAGCCTGAATCTCCATTTTCTCGGCCTCAAGACCTTCGATCTTCTCAACAAGAGATTTCAGCTGGTTGCCGCCCTTATCATCAATTGCAGCCGATGCCTCTTCAGGCGATACCGTTGTTTCAGTTTCAGACATAAGAAAACTCCGTATAATTCAACAACAGCCAAAGGTTGTTTTGCACAACATGCTGCCTTTTTGCACTTGTCTATAGGTTTACCTAAAAACAAGCCTTTTAAAAAGGGGCCTGCGCAAGATCCAAAACATAAAACGCTTACAAAGAAAAAAAGATACTTTTTCTTAACCTTTTATTTACCTTTTATTGCAAAAAAAGACTGATTATTCGATAAATACCTATTTGGGAGTCTTTGATGCTTAAATGCTGCTTATTTTTATCTTTATTTTTTTCCGCAACTCTTCTCAATGCAGAGTGCAGACATAATATTGTGATTGAAAACAAAAAAAGCACCCTAAAAGCAAAACAACAACGCCTTCTGACGCCTTAACAACAGAACACGCTGCCAGATCTGTAAAAGACTTGCTCAAACAGTCTTTTTCCCCTTAGGGTGAAATCAAAAAGCTCGTATGCAAAAATCTTTTGACGACCTGAAAAAGGGCTACCAGTCTTTTGGTCAACACAACACACACGCAAACCGCTCTTTGATGAAAGACCTGGCGGTTGATGGACAAAAGCCAGACGTCATGGTTATTGCGTGCTGCGATTCTCGTGTTGACCCAGCCATTATCTTGCACACAAACCCTGGCGACATTTTTATGGTACGTAACATCGCTGCCATTGTGCCGCCCTTTTCAGAAAACGCAGCGCCTGACAGCACATCGGCGGCCCTTGAATTTGGCATTTGTTTTTTAAAGGTCAAACACCTGATTCTGCTGGGACACAGCCAGTGTGGCGGCATCAATGCGCTGCTTGAGCAAAACCTGACCACAACGTTTATCGCGCCTTGGGTTTCGGTTCTAGAAAAAAACACAACGTTTCAAGAATACCTTACACAGCAACGAGAAGCCGCCAGCAAAACACAAGACAACACAAATTTGGTCAATGCATGCACACAAGAAGCCTTACATGCATCTTATAACAACTGCCTGACCTTTTCGTGGATCAAACAGCGGGTCGAGAAGAAAGCTCTTGCGATACACCGCTGGTTCTTTGATATCAAGCAAGCCTCAATTTTTGAATACAGCACTGCCACAAAAAACTATGATCCGCTGCGGCAACCCCAAAATACTTAAGACAAAACGTGCACAGCCACAAAAGGCTTTTTGCCGATTCTTTTTTGGCACAACCCACGCACGTCCTTTGCAAGCGCGTCTGAAATAGACTGTGCTTCACCGCGTGCCTGATCTGAAAGCCTGCCAAAGCTGCGCTTGACCAAGGTTTGAATATCTCTTTCAAGATCTTCTTGCGCAGCCACCTCTTCAACACCCATGGTGCTTACCTGCAAACTTTGCAGTTGTTTCTTTTGCATAGAAAGCGAAATCATCACAAACCCGCCCATTGCAAGAAAGCGACGATCCGACAGCATTTGACCCTCTAACGGCACAAGGCGATGGCCATCTAAACCACGTCGTCCCGAAGGCACCTTGCCAACCTTAAGGGGGCCTTTTTTAGCATCTAGCACAATCACATCACCGTTATGGGGGGCAAGCGATTTGGCTCCAAGGTCTTTTGCAAAGGATGCGTGCTCGATTAAATGGCGATCTTCCCCATGCACCGGCACTGCTGAAAAAGGACGCAGCCAGGTATACATTTGCTTAAGCTCATCACGCGACGGATGCCCCGAGACGTGCAGGTCGGGGTACTGCTTGGGTGTCACCACTTTAATGCCGCGAGAGACAAGCTGGTTTTGAAGCGCGTAGATTTCTTTTTCGTTCCCGGGAATGGTGCGCGATGAAAAAATAACGGCATCGCCTTCATCAAGATGCAACTTGGGATGCTGCTCAAACGCCATGCGCCTTAGAGCAGCACGCGGCTCTCCTTGGCTGCCGGTAGCTACAATCAGTGTTTTCTCGGGCGGTAAGTTTTTCGCCTCGTTGTCCTTTAAAAAAGGTGGCAGATCCTCAAAATAACCTGTCTTGCGCGCAATATCATTCATGCGATCAAGGGATCGCCCGGCCAAAACTACCTTGCGTCCACACGCTTCAGCCGCCTTAAAGCACGTAAACATCCGCGCCACGTTTGATGCAAAGCAGGCCACCACCACACGCCCGGTTTTATAAGACTTTAGGTGTTTTGTCAGAAAGGTCTGGACCGTTTTCTCAGAGCCCGACCAGCCTTCTTCAAAAACGCATGTCGAATCACACACCAGTGCCAAAACGCCCTCTTTGCCCAAGGCTTTCAGTGCTTTCTCGTCCGTCTTTGCGCCCACCAAAGGGGTGGGGTCAATTTTCCAATCGCCCGTGTGCACGACAGTGCCAGCACTTGTTTTGATCGCCAGCGCCGATGGCTCGGGCACCGAGTGTGTTAATCCCACAAAGCTCACATCAAAAGGCCCAATCTTCACCGAGCCGTTTAAAGGCACCTTATGGACTGGTGCGCGCACCCGCGCCTCTTGCAGTTTGTGTGTCATCAAGCCGGTTGTAAAAGGCGTTGCATAAATGGGCGCGCCCAACTCGGGCCACAGGTGGCCAATGGCGCCCACATGATCTTCATGGGCATGGGTAATCGCAATGCCAACGATATGCTTTTTTTGCTTTGCAAGCCAACCAATGTCTGGCATCACCACCTCGACACCAGGCAGATTTTCAAACGTCACCCCTGTGTCAACAACCAAGAGTTTTCCCCCAAAAACATAAACATTGAGGTTCATGCCAATTTCGCCCGACCCACCCAAGGGGATCATATAAAGTTTTTTGGGATCAAACTGTGAATTTCTTGTCATAAAAATCTTTTTCTTTTAGAGTCTAAGGGGCGGGCAGCCGCCGCTCTTTAAAAGGCGTTTGCAGGAAAAGGAGAAAGCTTTAACACCTTTAAGGAATATTGTTTAAGGTTATTTCATTTTGATAGTACAAAAGATCAAGGCTTCACTCAACCGGCTCTCCATTGTGCCAAGCAAAAGCGCTCAAATCCCACCCCTAACATGGATCCTTGCTGATGCCGACAAAACAGGCACCATCAAGCAAGCCCAAGGCTTTGCTAAAATGTTAGGCCTTAGCACACAAACATTTTTCATTAAAAAAACACCGTCCTGTTTTTTGCTGCCAAGACGCCTTTGGCCCCTTCACAAACTTAAAACCCAAAACGGCTGCGCTTTAGGTCCACCCTGGCCGGACCTTGTGATTGCAGCAGGCAGTGCCGCCACCGCAGCTGGTTTTGCACTTAAAAAAACACAAAAAGACAAAATCGTGGTTGTCAGCTTAATGAACCCACGGCTGCCGCTGGAGGGCTTTGATATCGTCATTGCACCCAAACATGATGGACTTCAAGGAAAAAACCTTGTGGAAACAAGTCTTTCACCCCATACGCTTACCTGCGACACGCTTTTAAACGCACAACACAAATGGAAGGAACGCTTTAAAGAGCTGCCCTACCCACGCATTGGCGTTTTGTTAGGGGGCAAAACACGCGGCTTTTCTTTTTCAAAGTCTTTTACCGAAAAACTCATAGGAACCCTCAAGCATCTTGCCCAACAAACAGGTGGCAGCTTGCTGATCACACCGTCAAGACGCACGCCTTTGCATGCAAGGGCCATGATACAATCACAGCTTTTGAAGATACCGCATTTTTTTTGGGATGGCCAAGGGGACAACCCTTACGAGGGCATTCTTGCGTCTGCTGACTATCTCATTGCAACGGGCGATTCAACACAAATGCTATCAGAAGCGGCCATGACAGAGGCACCACTTTACGTGTACCCCACGCCCTCAACGCCGGACAAGATAAAACATTTTCAAAACTTTTTGTATACAAAAAACATCGCGCGGCCCTTGAACAATACGCT
>JBAJNL010000039.1:0-10711 GCA_036881885.1 Holosporaceae bacterium | reverse complement strand
TGTTTACCGCGAAGCCGCAGCGCCACCTGTGAGGCCAGGCGACCCAAAACCAAATCAGCTGCATCCACAAGCCACCACTTGCGCTGCATCTCGCCTGCTTTCAAACTAAAGGTACGCAACGGTTGTCTCCTCAATACACATGGCGTTCAACAAAATAATCTACACATAGAATAAACCAAAACACACCTCCTTGAAAAGACCTTTGACCTTCCTGTCGTCCAGATATTAAATTTTCTTTTAAAACAGATCTTTTGTTGTCAAAATATGTCTTTTTTTGACAAAATAATTTTTTTGTTTTCTTATAAAGGAAAGATTGTGATAGAAGGGGTGCTTTTTGGGACGTCTTTGCTGTGTTGTTTTTTGTTTTGTTCCCATGCTTTTGAAGGCTGAACTGCTTTCTTTAGGTCACAATGTTGAGGCCTTGGCGCCGCGACCCGTCTTGTTACAAAAATTTGATACAGAAGTGCAAGAGCAAGGCAAGCTTGCCGCTTTAACGCAAGGTCCGTCTTTTTTGAAATCAGCCACATCTTTTGTGGCGCGTGGTGGCTTGTTCACAGCATTGTCTCTTGTGGTTTACAGCACAGTGACACCCTTTGCAGTGGTGGGGCTGATGCCAAGTCTTTACCTTAACCTGATCAGTTTTGGTCGATGGGGTTGGACCCAATCACTGTTTGGTTGCTATGCAGGACTTTACACAAAAGTGTGGCAATTGACACATGAGGCTTAAGCTGCCACCGGCGGCACTTTGCGATACTTGCAGATAAAGCGAAACGGCTTGGGGTTTTCGGTAGGTGTCAAGTGGATGTGAAGATTTTGCTCTTGGGCCGCTTGGTTGACACAAAAAATATTTTCAACTTCAAACAAAGCATCGCGGTGCGGTGTGGACCAATTTAAAATGCCTTTCAGTGCTTTCACCTTTGCCTTGGGTGCCGAAGGGGCCACCACAAGCACGTTGTGATGCAGCTCGGAAAAAACTTTGGGATCGTATCCGCCCAAGTTCACAAAGAAAAGCCTCAGCTCTTCTTGTTGGGGTGTGTCATGCAAAGAAATTTGATAGCCATCTGCACTGTGGACGACCCCCCAGGCGTCAAGGTGCAGGCGGTCTGGCTCACCCCACCATTGCTGTCGCAAGCTTGCAAACGTATCTTCAATATTTTTAGCAACCACAAAACGCATGTCATGCAGCTCGATAAGGGCGCCTTTTGTGTAGCCGCCAATATAGATCATATAAAGTTTTTGTTGGTGCAGTGTATTGAAGGCTGTGGGCATAAGATGAGTCTGTCTCTAAAAAAGTGTGTTATCTATTGATGCACAGTTGGTTTCACTGTGAAAAAGTCTATTATCTTCTTATCAAAAACCACACGTCAAGCATAACGTGCAGATAAGTTTGTAAAAGACAGAATTAATTATCTAAAATATATAATAAATGCTGGCGGATGGGGTGGGATTCGAACCCACGAGACGCGCAAACGCCTGCTGGTTTTCAAGACCAGTGCCTTCAACCGCTCGGCCACCCATCCATCATCATCGCCCAAAGGCGCTTTAAGGCCGCGCAAAGAACACTTGAGCTTCCTTTCCTCTTTGATAGCATGTAAACGCGCAAGCGGCAACGGCTCATCTTGTGTGGCAAGTGATGACCACGGCACAAAGGGTGGGGGCGTTAGATAAGACGCCCCTTGCGCAAAAAAAAGCTTCTGCAAGAAGCGCGTGCATCAGTTCTGAGTCGTAGATTCAGACGCCGTTGACACCTCTGCTGACTCCTCTGTTCCTGCAACAACAGGGTCCGCCTCGACAGGCTCGGTCTCTTGTAAAACGGGCTCTTCTTCAATCCCCTTTTCTTCAGCACTCTCTTCTGGTGTGTTCAAAGGTTCTTCTTCAGCACAGGGCTCTTGTGTGTCAGGTGCTTTTTCCACGTTTTCTAGTGTAATGGGGCCAAAAGGATCAGGAGCCTTTTCTGAAGATGCTTTAAGGCACTGAATGTGTGCCGCAATGCCCTCAATAGAAAGCTTGCCCTGCATTTGATAACGCTTGCCGTGCGTGACAACATAGGCAATGGCTTCGCCTTTGGCATTTCTCACCTCATGGGCTTCGCCACCAAAAATACCGCAGGTTAAAACATCGTGTAGCCTGGTAAGGCTATCGTTTAAAGAGGACAAAAGCACATCAAGCACTTGCTCAAAATCTTGTCCTTGGCTTTCGGGCACCGCGCATGTTTCCTCGTCACAAGTGACTGCAGGACCTGATGGTGTTTTAGCTGCCTCATCTTCAAGATCTAGGGGCGCAGAAGGCGTTGCCGCGTCATCCCCAGTGATGGTCAGAATCGGCGCTGTATCCAGTTTTTTGAGCTTTGGTGCGCCCGTGCCTTTCAGATCCTCTGTATCTGGCAAGACAGCAGGTGTGCTCTCGGTGACCTCGGTGATTTCTGTTTCTGCGGCGGCGACCGTGACAACATTGTCAGCAGGGTCACGGTCAGCTAAACCCCACAACGTGCCGCCCATATCCATCCAAGAGCCAAAGATAAAAAGGCATGCAGGAGCAAAGAACGCAGAGGTCAAAAAGTGTGACTGCTTTCGCCTGCTTTGGTTGAGGCCTTTGAATATTTTATCTGGATATCTATTTCGTGAACGCGCCATGTTGAGTCTTCCTTTTATCGTTTTTCTGGTTATGATTTGCCCCAGAATGTATCTAAAAAAGATAAAATTCAAGATAAAAAATATCTAATTGATATAAAAATAGGCTGCGGTGGGCAAACAGGGGCGTTGCAAGAAAAAAGGAAGAGAGTGATCTGATCAAAAAAACAAAAAAAGACGACTGCTAAAAGCTAGCATGCCGTCTTGTGCAAACTTGGTGGTTCTGTTTTTGCTGAAAAGCGGCTTGTTTAGCGACAGTGCTCTTTGTAGGCTGGAATCTCTTTGCATTCTTGCATGGATTGCTCACCTTGATTTTCAAGATCAACGCCGTTGTCTTCTTTTAAGACAAAACGATGTGTGCACAGTGTGTCGTTGCAAAGTGAAATGCCAAAGAGGCGTTGCCACCAAGCAGTTTGTTGTGGGCAAGCATTGTGTGCGTGCGCTTGACAAAAATTCTCAAAACACTTGTCAGCTTCTAAGATCGCGCGGTCCACTTGCTGTTTTGTGGGCATGCCGTAGGCGCTGCATGAAAAGCGGCCAGTATAAGGTCTTCCAGACGTGTGACAGGCCTGACGAACGCAGCCATCAATGTCTTGTTGGGCCTGTTGTGCAAGCTGTGGCCGGATAGAACGGGGGCTGCATGTGACATCATCACAGGCATCTTCCAACTCTCCCTTCAGTTTCAAACGAAAACGTGCCTTGGGATAATTGCATGCTATGGATGAGGCGACATGGGATGAGCAGGCAGATTGCTGGCAGCGATAGTGTTGGTCATTGAACCCTTGAATTTGGTGGGGGGTTAAGGCGCGCCCTGCACACAGTTGTGTGTCCCAGTAAGCGCTCAGATCAAGTGAGGCCCGGTAATCTGGTGGTGGTGCCTGTATCACTGAGTGCGTTGTAAGTTCCGCATGTGCGCCAGATGCAAAAGCACTGGTTGCGGCTAGAAAAAGAAGTGGCGCTTTCAAAACACACAAAGATGCTTGTTTCAGAAGATCCAGCGGCAGCACCACAAGTGATAAGGCCTTGGCTTGTATAGCGTTGCGTTTTGGTGCAAGGTCAGATCTTTGCTCGCTCAAAGGTATTGCAGTGTTGTGATCAAAAGGCATGCGTGCGCTGGGTGATGTGGCACGGTGCGCTGTTGGCAGAACAGATGCCGCCTTTTCAGGTTCACCAGAGGCATTGTCTTGGTGTAACAAAGCTTGCAGCGTGAGTGGTGCAAGCCACAGTGCGAAAGCGAAGAGCGCTAGCTTGTTGTGTGAATAGGTCATGAGTGTTGCCTCCTTGATTGATTTGTGTGTGTGCATAGCTCGGCCACGGCGCCTTTAAAGGGCGTTTGCGTGAAAGCATTGGGTTGTTTAATGGCAGTGCCTTTTGTACGGCCTGACTTGTTTACAGTCTTGAATGGCGTCTTCGCCCAGTTGCGCAAGCGTTTTAAAAACGCCAGGGCTGACTTCTTTCATCTCGTCCGGGATAAAGCGCTCTGTGCACAAATCTTCGTTGCAAGGCGAGAGGCCAAAAAGCCTTTGCCACCAAGAGGGCTCTTTTAGGCAACGTGTTTGGGCATTTTCTTGGCAAAAGCGCTCAAAACATGTCTCGGCCTCAAAGATGGCGTGTTCGATGTGCCGCCGTTTTTGCACGTTGTGTTGATATCTTTTGGGTGCTGTGCAAGAAAAACGTCCTGTATAGGGACGTCCTGTGCGAAGACAGGCTTCTTTGATGCAGTTGTTTGTGTTTTTTGGAACATCGGGTGAAAGGCCAAGATTGATCGCATAAGGTGCGCAGGCAGCGCGATCACAAAGCAGGTTCAAAAGATTTCCGCCTTCTGCAAGGCGTTCTGATGCGGGCGGGTTGCATGCTATTGAGTGACGAACAGCGATCAAGCACGCATCCATACGACAATCTATCTTTTGCAGTTGCATGGTGTGTGTTTGGTTGTGTAACGCGCGGCCCTTGCATGTGTGTGTGTCCCAGTCTGCGGTCAGGTCCAGCGTTACGCGAGGGTGTTTCTGTCGATAGCGTTTTTCAAGCATGCGATAGCGAATATCATCCCCTTGTGTTTCGGATGGCAGCGCACTTGTGGCTGCCAAAAACAGCAGAGGCGACTTTAAAACAGACAGCGCCATGTGCCTTAAGCAATCAAGCGGATAAAGCGCAACAGAAAGGGTGCGTTGACTGATGCCCTTCTTGTTTGCTGGCGTTAGAGGGGGCGTCTCTTCTGAAACATCTAAATCTGACAAAGAAGGAGCTTTTAAAGAAAAATATTTGTTTGATTCGTCTGAAAAAGAAGGCGCCGCAAGGAAAGACGTGTGTGTTGTAAAAGAATCTAAAGTGGCAGCGTCAACGCCTGCGCCCTGAAGAAGTATTTGTGGTATCAGCTGTATGCCGCACACAAGTAAAAAAGAAAAGCGACCTTGCAAAGAAGACATGATCTAAAACCTCGCCTGTTATGTATGTGTTTGTTTTATATATAAAATTTTAAATAAATTCAATGCAAAAAAAGCGAATAAATGTCAATAAAAAATATTTCTGTTCTTTAAATATTTTTTGAACGATGATGATGGTCGCTTTTAATCAAATGCGCTTTTTGTTTGTTGTGTGCGTCATGAAGAAGCTTTGGCGCGCATTGCTTTGCAAAAGCAACCGTGTTTTTGTAAGGTGTCTTGATGAAGAAGGTCTTGTTCTTACGTCTTATTTTAGTATTTTGCGTGTTTTTAAACGCCACCTTTTTGGGTGCCGCAACGTTGCAATTTAAAGACGGCAGCGTGATTCGTGACGCCGAAGTTGAAGATATCTTAAGGCGTTTTACGAATCCTATTTTTAAAGCGGCAGGCCTTGATCCTTTGGATGTGAAGCTTTTTTTGCTGGCGGATAACACCGTGAATGCGGTGACCACACCAGGGCCCATGATTTTGGTGAACACAGGGCTGATTATACGTTGTGGGCGTGTAGAAGAACTGATTGCAGTTTTAGCACACGAAACAGGGCACGCAGCGCGCAAGCATCTTGTGGGCAGGCTTGAGGCCTTTCAGAATGCCACCATGCCTTATCTTTTATCCATGGGGTTGGGCGCGATTGTGTCTATTTTAACCGGCACGCCTGATGGCCTTATGTTGGGCTCGGCTTTGGGCCAACAGGTGGGCACGCGTTCTTTTTTAACGTTTTCGCGTACGCAAGAAATGCAGGCTGATTTTGTCTCGCACACCGTGCTTGAAAAGCTGAAATGGCCAATCGATGGCAGTATCAGCCTTTTTGAGCGTCTGCAGGCCTTTTCTGATGTGCCCAGCGCCAAAGCGGTTTATACCCAAACGCACCCTGCAGCCCATGAGCGTATTCAAGTGGCGAAAAGGCGCTGCAATCCGCTTTATCGTTTGCCGCCTGATTTTGCGCCTTTGTTTGAGCGCTTAAGAATCAAAATTCTGGCGTACATGCTACATCCGTCAGATATTCTGAAAAATCCCTTGATTCAAAAGTCACCTATAAAAGAATATGCCTTTTTGATCGCAGCCTTAAGGCAGGGCGATCTTAAAAAGGCTGAGGGGGTGTGTCAAAAGCTGTTGAAGCAAAGCCCGCGTGATGCGTATTTGTACGAGATGGCGGCGCAAATTTATCTTGAGCAAGGTGCGCTGTCCAAAGCCGAGGCGGCGGTTGAAAAGGTATTTCAATTGCAAGCAAGACCACACGTGAGTTTTTATATCTTAAAAGCGCGACTTTTAATGGCTCGCAAAAAAGAGGTCATGCAAACGCGTGCGTTGCTGCAGCAAGCCATTTTGCTTGAGCCTTCCAGTCCCGAGCCCTGGTATTGGCTAAGCATTTTGGCCGGTGACCAAAAGCGTGCGGCGGCCCTTTATTACTTGGCCGAATACAATGTGCGTTTGGGGCTTTTTAGCCAAGCCGAGCGGCAAGTGGTCCTTGCCAAAAAAGGCCTGTCGCCCAAAGATCCGCTTTATGTGCATCTTTGTGACCTTGATATGATGCTGCAAGGCCAAAGGCGGCGCATGGGTGCGTAGTCACTATCCACTTTAATGATATTTCAGCTGTTTAAAGGTATCTTTTTGCGTGTGAGGCGTTTTTTTTGCACACTGTCACGCCAACTCTAAGACAAAAAGATACAAGGTACCTATGTCCATTTTAAACGACGCGTGGATTCAATCAGCTGCAGAAGAAGGAATGATCACCCCTTTTGTAGATCACCAGGTCAGCAATGGCCAAATCTCTTACGGTTTGTCATCGCATGGTTATGATGCCCGCATTGCCGATGACTTCAAAATTTTCGCCAGCGGTGGCAGCGAACGGGTGGTGGACCCCAAAAACTTTAGCCCCACCGTGTGCCAAGATTATAAAGGCGCTGTGTGCGAAATTCCGCCCAATGGCTTTGTGCTGGGTCGTACGCTTGAAAGCTTTAAGATGCCGCGCGATGTGATGGCCATTTGTGTGGGCAAGTCAACCTACGCGCGTTGCGGGGTGATTGTGAACGTCACGCCCCTTGAAAGTGAATCACACGGACACGTTGTGATCGAGCTTTCAAACACCACGCCGCTTCCTGTGAAAATCTATGCGTTCGAGGGTATTTGCCAGTTTTTGTTTTTCAAAGCCAACGATGCCTGCCAGGTGTCTTACAAAGATCGCAAAGGCAAGTATATGAACCAAAAAGGGAAGGTGGTGCTGCCAACGGTGCTGAAAAGCGTCTCTTAAGTGGCAAGAGGGGCTTTAAAACCGTACCTTGTCTTCAAACTTTTTTTTCAACTCGTCCTTGCCCCATTTGTTTTTGAGGCCTTTTTCTAACAAAGGATTGCCTTCAAGATTAAGCTTGCTCAGGCTGCTTATGTCGCCCAAAAAGCTGGGCACGGTTTTAAGATGACAGCGTGAAAGATCAAGCTGCCTCAGCGATGTAAGTGGGGCAAAGTCAGGTTCAAGGCGAATGCCCTCATTGCCGCTTAAAGACAGTGTTTGCAAGTTTGCAAGGCCCGAAAGGTCTGGCAATGTGGCGATTTGGTTGTGAGATAAATTAAGCACCTCCAGTTTTGGCAGCTTAAAAGAAGAGGGTGATAGATTTTTCAGTTTGTTGTGTGAAAAATTTGCCAAATAAAGCTGATTCAGCCTGCTGAGTGAGGCAGGCAACGTGGTAAGATGGTTGTGTTGCGCCTCAAGGAAAACAAGTTGACCCAAATGCTCAATCGTTTCAGGTAGTTCCTTGATGTTGTTTTCTTTAATATCTAAGGCTATCAGATTGGGCATTTTTTGAATCACCCATGCGGGCAACTGTGTCAGGTTACATCGCTCAAGTGTTAAATTTGTGACAGCCTCCGGCGTAATATTTTGCCCTTGCAGGTGGGCTTCCACTGCTTGCCAATTGGTGACATCCAAGCTGGGGTTTGAGAAGTTAACTTGCGCCAAAGACCTGAGGTCAACGCCCTGAAGCGCCGGAAAACTGCACATTATCAAACCTAAAGCAAGCAACTTTAACATCAATAAAGCCTTTTTTCTACAATATTGCTCTCCCTTTCTTTTTGTTTTTCAATATTATAGCTAAAAATGCACTCTGTGTCCAAATTTTTGCGTCAATTCATTCTTTCCCCACTGGTTGCCCGATCCTTGTTGTATCAAAGGATTGCCCTTAAGATGCAAAAAGTCTAAGGCATTCAGTTTGTCAAAAGTGTTTGGCACTGTTTTAAGGTTGCAGTTCTTAAGCTCAAGAGATTGTAGCGCATGTAGTTGGCCAATACTTCTTGGCAACACTAGATCTTTATTGTTATCTAAAGTCACAACAAGCAAATTGTTGAGGCCCGTAAGATCAGGCAGCGAGCCAATCTGGTTATGCGAAAGATCAAGGTATTGCAAGCTCACAAGTTGTCGCAGGGTAGAGGGCAGATTTTTAAGATTGTTGTGTGCCAAATGCAAACTATCAAGGCGCCTCAAGTTACCTATTGCCTTTGGTAAAGCTGTGATCTGGTTTGCCTCAAGGTTCAGTAACGTTAAATGGTGCAGGTCAAAAAGGTTGTCGGGCAATTGGCTGATCTGGTTCTGCCCCAAGGAAAGATTTTGCAGGTTCGGCGTTTTCTCGCCGATCCACTTTGGGACGCTTGTAAGATTGCAGTTAATCAGTTCAAGCTCTTCAATTGCTTCGGGGTTTATGCCTTCCCTTTGAAGATAGCGTTCAATATTATCCCAACCGGCAACGTCAAAACCGGGATTATTAAGTATGACAGCGTTTTGTTGCGCAGGCAGTTTGTTGCAAAGAATGGGGCCAACCACAATGAGAACGCCTAAAGCGCACAAGCGTAAAAAATGTAACATACTCAATAAACCCTGAACTTTTTGCGGCCAAGAAACAGGTCTTTAAGCATCCTCTCTAAAACGCACTTTGTCTCCAAAGCGTTGTTTTAGCTCTTTTTTGCCCCACTTGTCGCCTGATCCTTCTTCTAACAAAGGATTGCCCGCAAGATTAAAATTGCGCAGTTTGCTAAAGGTGCCCACAACGCTGGGAACGGTTTTAAGGTTGCAGTGCGAAAGATCAAGGAAGTTCAGCGAGTCAAGCGGTTTTGACTGAGGCCCAAAACGGATATCTTTGTTGTGTTCTAAGCGAAGGCCTTGCAGATTTTTAAGGCCCGAAAGGTCGGGTAATGTGCCGATTTGGTTGTCAGCTAAATTAAGAAAAGACAAGTGTGGCAGGTTTAAAGAAGATTTTGAGATATTTTTCAGCCGATTGCTTGCGAAGTCTGCGAACTGAAGTTTGGGCAGGTTGCTTAAAAAAGATGGAATTTCGGTGATTGCATTGTTATCCGCATCAATATTAGTCAACTTTGTTAAATGTCCAATCGTTTCAGGGATTTTTTTGACTTTGTTGTGTCTAATATCTAACTCCCTCAGATTGGGCATTTTTTCGCCAACCCAATCCGGAATCTGTGTCAGGTCGCATTGATAGAATTTTAAATGCGTTACCTCATCAGGGCGAATATTGCGTTGTTGCAGGTTCGCTTCCACTGCTGGCCAACTGTTGACATCCACATGGTGGAATGCGAATTCCACCCTTACAGGAGTGTATTCACACCCTTGCAGCCCAGGTAAACCCAGCAAGATCACACATAAAGAAAACACTTTTAACATCACATAAGCTCCCAATTTTTTCTACTTTTTGCAGCCTTGAAGCAGGCCTTAAACAAGTCCTTTCTAAAAACGTACTTTGTCGCCAAAGCGCCTCTTTAGCTCTTTTTTTCCCCACTTGTCGCCTGATCCTTTCTGGGCGAGGGGGTTATGCCGAAGACTAAGAGATTCCAAAGCGCTGAGTTGGCCAATGCTGCCTGGAAGCATGCCCAGCTGATTGTCTGACAACACCAAGGTTTCAAGGTTGGTCAGTTCTCCCAAAACAGAGGGCAGATTTTTCAGCTTGTTGTCGGAAAGGTTTAAATCAGTCAGTTTTGTTAAATGCTCCAGGTTGGCAGGCAAGTCAGTCAACTGGTTCATGCGCACGTCCAGTGTTTCCAGATTTTTCAGCAGGTGGATATTGTCTGGCAGTTTTGTAAGGTGGTTATTCATCAGGTTTAAATAGACAAGGTTCGGCAGTTTTTCGACAACCCACGCCGGCACTTCCTGAAGGCGGCATAATTGAAGCTCAAGATCTTGTACATCATCGCCCGAGGCGCCTGCTGCGTGCAATTTGGCATCAATAATGTGCCAATCGTTAAGGTCAAAATTGGTCCCTATCACGGTAACAGATTTCTTGCCGGTGCTGTGCAGCGTTGTAATCTCAATGTTCGGAGGTTCAGCCGCCGCCTCTGTGCTTGCCGACGGCACAACACTATAAAGCAAAGGGCCACAAAGCAAAGTCAGTAAAAGAAAAATCGGCTTTAAACTGTTCAACATCATCACCATCCAAAACAAAAACACCTTTCTTACGTTTTACAAAAATAATGTTAAAAATATCTATATTAGATAATAATTGCCAACTGTTATGGCAAACAGCCCTTTTGGGCGACGCGGCAAATCCCCCCAAAATGTCATTGCGAGGAGAAACTTTGTTTCGACGCGGCAATCCATCTGTGCCTTGGCCGCTTTAGTTGCTGGTAAGTGGATCGCCGCAGGCT
>JBAJNL010000038.1:0-11077 GCA_036881885.1 Holosporaceae bacterium | reverse complement strand
GGTCTGGCGATGGGCGCAATGGTGACAACCCTAACCGCGTGTCGAAGTTTCATCAATTTCAGGTGATTTACAAGCCGTCACCGGCCAACGCACAAGAGATTACGCTTGACAGCTTAAAGGCCGTGGGCCTTGATCCCACCTTGCATGACATGCGCTTTGTGGAAGACAACTGGGAAAGCCCCACCCTTGGTGCGGCCGGCCTTGGTTGGGAGCTGTGGTGCGACGGCATGGAAATTTTGCAGTTCACCTATTTTCAGCAAATGGGTGGTCGCACGTTGTCGCCTATTTCACTTGAGCTGGCTTATGGACTTGAGCGCATCGCGCTTGTGTTGCAAAAGAAAAATACTTTTTTTGACCTGGTGTGGTCACGCCATCCAGACGGCAGCTGTATCACGTATCAAGATTTGTGTCAGCGTAACGAAAACAGCTTTTCGCTTTATAATTTTGAGGAGGCATCGGTTGAAGACCTTTTAAAGCGCTTTCAAATGGCGCACCAAGAAGGCTTGCGCCTTTGTGATAAAGCCTGCACGCATCCAGGCGATCACACCAAAGACCTTTACCTGCCTGCCTATGAGCGCTGCGTTCACGCCAGCCATTTGTTTAACATGCTTGAAGCACGAGGCGCCCTAAGCGTTGCCGAGCGCACAGCTTACATGAAGCACGTGCGTGATCTGGCCAAGGTCTGTTTTGATGCTTACCTACACCACAAGGAAAGCCGCTGATGGCCGAGTTGCTTTTTGAGATTTTAACCGAAGAAGTACCCTCGCGCTTTCAACAACAAGCGGAAGAACGCTTTAAAAGATGCGCAGAAAAACTGCTGCAAGACGCCAACGTGCCCTTTGAGACCCTGGCGGTTTATACAACGCCCCGTCGGATGACGCTTGTGGCCAAGGGGCTGCCCACAAAGCTGCCCGCCACAACGGTTAAACTGAAGGGACCGAACCTCAAAGCGCCCGAAACGGCGCTGCAGGGCTTTTTGCACAAAACGCAACTAGCACAGTCAGATTTAACGCAAGAGGTTATCGGTAAACACACCTTTTGGATGGCCACCCAGCACAAAGAAGCGCAAGATGTGGCGCCTCTTCTTACACAGCAGCTAGAGGCGCTTGTGAAAACCTTTGACTGGCCTCAAACCATGGCCTGGGGTGCCGGACACAAAGAAGCTAGCGATAACGAGGAGGCGCAGTATTTTAAGTGGGTGCGCCCCATTCGCAATCTGCTGGCTTTGTTTGATCAAAAAAGACTGCCCTTGCGCCTTGAAAATGGCGATCAATCCCTTGAGAGCACCAACAAAACAACAGGCCACCGCTTTATGGGTGATGCGGCGCCTTTTGCGGTCACACACTTTGCGGACTACGAAGCCAAACTGAAAGCACACCATGTGGTGCTAAGGCGCAATGAACGCAAAGCCATGATCGAAAAAGAACTGCGTGCTTTGGCTGATGAAGGGCTTTGTGTGCAAGCCTCAGACTTAGAACCGGGCGGGCTGATTGACGAGGTGGTTGGCCTGTGCGAATGGCCCGTTGTGCTGAAAGCCTCTTTAAGCCAGGCCACAACTAAGCTGCCGCCGGCGGTCCCTTTGACCGTTTTACGCCATCACATGAAAGCCTTTGTGCTTTATGACGCAAAGGGCGCACTGCAGCCCTTTTTCGCTTTCGTGGCCAACATAAACGCCCAAGATAACGGACAAGCGATTATCAATGGTTTAACTATTGTGGCCAATGCACGCCTTGAAGATGCGGTGTATTTTGTGACACAAGATTTGAAAAAGGGATTGAAAACACAGCGCGCGCATTTAACCAAGCGTCTTTTCTTTCAAGGCCTTGGCACGCTTCATCAAAAAACCCAGCGCCTTGAAGACTTGGCAAAAACGCTGTGGCCCAACGAAAAGAGCTTGCATCTGGCGGCGAGATTTTCAAAAGCCGACTTAACCTCGGACATGGTAGGTGAGTTCCCTGAATTGCAAGGTTACATGGGCGCAATGTACGCCACCAAAGAAGGATTTGACGCATCCACTGCCTTGGCCATTCGTGATCACTATTGGCCCTTTAGCACGTTTGAAACCCAGACAGAAGGCACGCAACCATCGGATGAAGCACTGAAGCTAGCGCTTCTTGATCGCCTTGATAGCTTATATGGTTTTTTTGCCCTAGGGATGAGACCTTCGGGATCAAAAGACCCCATGGCTTTGCGTCGCCTGGGCAACGCCGTTATCACAACCCTTTGCACACTCAAAATGCCTTCTTTTGATTTAACAAAGGCACTGCAACAAGTGGGAGCCCTTTATCACGCACAAGCCCATGCATTTAAAGAGGCCCCGGATGCTATTTTAAAAAGCGTTATGACGTTTGTAGAAGAGCGCAGCGCGTTTGTCCTGAAAACCCAGCTGCAGATCAAGCCCCCTTTAATTGCCTTTGCCATGGAAACGAAGCTTTTTGAAAAAGATGCTCTGTTTGCTAAAATAGCTTATGTGCGCCATCTGCATAACAAATGGAAAGACACAGCTTTTTATGAAGTTTTTCACAAAGCGGCGCAGGCTTTTAAGCGTATTCAACACATTTTAGACAGTTTAGAAAAACGCCCGCCACACCCTCTTGCAACAGTGAATGAAACACTCTTTGAACACAACGCTGAAAAAGCCTTGTGGCAAGCCTTGCAGCCGCTTTTAGCGCGCCCTTTGTCAGATGCGCTGCTTTCCTCTTTGTTGACCCTGGCCTTACCTATTGACAGCTTCTTTGAAGATGTCATGATCATGACGAAAGACCTTCAAAGACAGCACAACAGGATATTGTTACTTGAGCACGTCGTCGCATTTGCCCACGCCTTCGGCCACTGGGGGAAAGTTGCCTAGCAAAGATCGTTCAACCCACAAGCGATCGCCAGCCTCTGTTCAACACGATGCACCACAATGGATTGTGCGCCTTGACACACCGCTTGAAAGCAACAGCGCCCACCGGCGCGACCTTTTAGGCGGCAAGGGGGCGGGCCTTAAAGAAATGTTTGAAATGGGCATTCCAACACCCCCTGCCCTGATTCTGACGACTGACCTGTGCAATTGGTTTTATACCCACAAAAAAACGCTGCCCGACACATTTGAAGAAACGCTGTACGCCAACCTTGCAAAGCTTGAATCAGAAATGAAGCTGGGTTTGGGCGATGCGGATAACCCCTTGCTTGTTTCGGTGCGCTCGGGCGCGCGCGCTTCTATGCCTGGCATGATGGACACCATCTTAAATCTTGGGCT
The DNA here is from genome assembly GCA_036881885.1 of Holosporaceae bacterium. Taxonomy (GTDB): domain Bacteria; phylum Pseudomonadota; class Alphaproteobacteria; order Holosporales; family Hepatobacteraceae; genus JBAJNL01. The sequence continues at coordinate 7,833 of JBAJNL010000038.1, read as the reverse complement.
GAATGACACCACTGTTGCATCACTGGCGCGCAATACAAATGACGAGCGTTTTGCCTTTGACAGCTATCGTCGCTTCATTCAAATGTACAGTAATGTTGTTTTAGGGATGGACTTAACGCCCTTTGAAGATATTTTAGAGCAATATAAAAAAGTACGTAACGTTCTAGAAGACAGTGATCTGGGTGCCGATGATCTGAAAGCCATTGTGGGCCGTTTTAAGGAGCACATCGAGAAAATAACAGGCGACTCGTTTCCGCAAGACACACGCCACCAATTGATACAAGCCATCAAGGCTGTTTTGCGCAGCTGGATGAACAAAAGAGCTGTGGCCTACAGAGCGCTTTATAATATTCCTGAAGATTGGGGCACTGCTGTGACATTGCAAGCCATGGTTTTTGGGAACCTTGGCGATCAATCCGGCACGGGCGTTGCGTTTACACGCGACCCTGCCACGGGTGAAAAAGTCTTTTTTGGCGAATACTTGCTGAAAGCACAGGGCGAAGATGTTGTGGCAGGCATTCGAACGCCTGACCCTTTAACGCGCTCTCAGTGTGCCAAAAGCCCCTCGGGCTGCGCGCCGGGGCAAAAAGCCCTTGAAGAGGTCATGCCCAAAGTTTATCAAGAGCTGTGCGCTGTGAAAGAGCGCCTTGAAACCCATTACAAAGATATGCAAGACATCGAATTCACCATTCAAAAGGGTCACCTTTGGATCTTGCAAACACGCAACGGCAAGCGCACGGCCAAGGCATCGGTTAAAATGGCTGTGGATATGGTGAACGAAGGCTTGATTGATAAGAAAAAGGCCATTTGCCGGTTTGATCCGCCCACGCTTGATCAGTTGCTGCATCCTTGTTTGTCGGACGTTAAAGAGAAAATCAAACTGTTGGGCACAGGGCTTCCGGCGTCGCCCGGTGCGGCTGTGGGGCGCATTGCTTTTTCTCCCGAGGATTGTTTAAAGCTAAGCGAGCAAGGCGAGCGCGTGATCTTGGTGCGTGATGAAACCAGCCCCGAGGACATTGAGGGCATGGCCAAGGCCAAAGGCATCTTAACGGCCTGCGGCGGCATGACAAGCCATGCAGCCGTTGTGGCTCGTGGCATGGGCAAGCCCTGCATTGTGGGCACTGCCGATCTTTATATCAATCAAACACAACAACAAATGTCTTTGGGCGGCGTGCAGCTAAAAGCCGGCGATTTTTTAACCCTTGAAGGCAGCCAGGGACACATCTTTGAAGGCAAAGGCAAACTGATTCCGCCCCAACTGTCTGACGATTTTCATACCTTCATGGGCTGGGCCGATGAAGCGCGCCGCCTTTCGGTCAGAGCCAACGCCGACACGCCACAAGATGTTCTCAAAGCCTTTGAGATGGGCGCTGAAGGCATTGGTCTTTGTCGCACCGAGCATATGTTTTTTGAAAGCGATCGCATCTTGGCCATTCGCAAAATGATTTTGGCTCCCACGCTTGAGGCGCGCCAAAAAGCGTTGCGCCTGATGTTCCCCATGCAACGAGACGACTTTGAAGCCATGTTGCGCGCCGTCAAGGGCAAGCCTTTAACCGTTCGCCTGCTTGATCCACCTTTGCACGAATTTTTGCCGCAGGGCGAGGCTGAAATTGATCAGCTATCGCAAGCGCTGAATATCAAATTGGCTAAGGTGAGAACACGGCTTTTAGAGCTGAAAGAAACCAACCCCATGCTGGGCAACCGGGGCTGCCGCCTGGGCCTAACCATGCCCGAGGTTTATGACATGCAAATCATGGCCATCATCGATGCCGCGTTGCGCGTTCAAAAAGACACACCCGTGCATGTGGACATCATGATTCCCCTTATTTCGCTTGCAGGCGAGTTTCGCGTTTTAAAGCGCCGCATTCTTAAAAAACTAACCGCCGCCCGATCCGAGCAAAACCTAGAGGGCACCTTTAACATTGGCACCATGATCGAGCTGCCGCGCGCCGCCCTTAAAGCCGATAAAATTGCGCGTGAGGCCGATTTTATGAGCTTTGGCACCAATGACCTAACGCAAACAACATTTGGGTTTTCGCGCGATGACGTGAGCTCGTTTTTGGGCACCTATCGCCGCAAAGGCATTTTGGTACGTGATCCCTTTGCCTCGCTTGATCAATCGGGCGTGGGTGAGTTGATCAAAATCGCCACCGAAAAAGCCCGCAGCGTTAAACCAGACATGAAATTTGGCGTATGCGGCGAACAAGGCGCTGATCCAGGCTCGATTGCTTTTTTTGAAAAGCTGAAGCTTGATTATATCTCGTGCTCGCCCTACCGGGTACCCATTGCCCGCCTTGCAGCTGCCGGCGCCACGCTGAAGAACCACGCTTAAATACAGCACAAAGCACGACGCCATAAGTCTTTTTTGTGGCAAGCGTAAAACACGCTGCATAAAAATTTACTCTATTAAGATAGTTGTCTGCCGATGAAACGCGCGTTTTATTGAAAAGCCAGCATGTTGCACACATTTAACTTATCTCAAATTTTATTTTTTTTAAAAACAGTGCAACCGTTATCAACAAACAAAACACACCATGCACAAAACACTCCTTTTGCTTTTAGCCACGCTGTTGTTCAGCACACACACCACATCGCCTTGGCAGCGCTTCTTACAGTGGCTCTTTTGCAAGCATCAATAAGGCGCACAGCCGTTAGCGCAGTGCTTCGGCGATTTGAATGGCATTCAGTGCGGCGCCCTTTAGCAGGTTGTCGCACACAACCCAAAATGCAAGAGTGCGCGGGCCGGTTTGGCGCAGGCGCGTGATAAAAACGCTGTCTTCTGACGCTGCATCCATGGGCGTAAATAAATGATCATGACGCAACACAACGCCCTGCGCATCTTGCAAAAGCGCCTCGACCTCGCGCAGCTCAAACGCCTCTTCTGTTTCCATCACAACGGCAATGCCGTGGCTCATAAAGGTAGGAACCCGCACCGCCGTTGCGGTGATGTCAAACGACGCATCGCCCGTGGGGCGGTGTTGCTGAAGGCACGCTGACAGAATTTTTTGCGTTTCTTTTTGAATTTTATCTTCTTCATCTGAAACGCCATCGGCATCCAGCGGGCCAATCTGCGGCAGCACGTTAAAGGCAATTTGTTTGGGGAATGGACTGCCTTCTAAAGACGGCGCACCGGCCATTAACACTTTTTTGGTTTCGGCATACAGCGTATCAAGGCCTTTTTTCCCTGCACCCGAGACCGCCTGATATGTTGCAATCACAAGACGCTTCAGGCCAAAGGCCATGGCCAAGGGTTGAGTTGCCACCACCAGCGGTATCACCACACAATTGGGGCTGGCAATCAGTTGAGGGCTGGCGCCTTCAGCGACCTCAAGCAAGTCGGCGTTCACCTCGGGAACCACCAGCGGTGCGGTTTGACGAAAAGCCGACGATTTATCAATCACCCGCGCGCCCGCTTTAAGTGCTCTTGGAATAATCTCTTCTGCTAGTGAAGCGCGAACGGCTGAAAACACCAGGTCATTTTTTTGAAAACAAAAATCGGCCGCCCGCTGCACCTTTAAGATAGCGTCTTCGCCCATCGACACCTCAGCGCCTTTGGTTGAAGCCAAAGCCACAACGTGCTCGGGCGAAACGCACAAGCGATCGGCCAACAAACGCAAAAGAACGCGCCCAACCGAGCCCGTTGCACCTAAGACAACGTAACGCATGGCTTACAACGCTTCTTCCACCAATATTCAAAAGGCACACCTGCTAGCGGCAGCAACAGGGCCCACAAAATGATGTCATGGCCGGCACCCCAAAACATCCACGCACAAAACACCAAAGCCCCAAGGCCAATAAACCAGTCCACAAAACCGGCTTTTTCTTGCCATGCACCCTTTAGATAGATAAAGATGCACAAACCATAGACACCAATGCTGGCCACCACCGAAACATCAATGATAAAGCGAATTTGTGTTGCCAAATCTTTTTGCATCAACACAAAAAGGCACCCAAACAAAAGCACCGATGACACAATGATGCCGCCATAAGGCGCCTTGTTCGCATTTTCTTTGGCAAACAACGGCGGAAAAAAGCCCACGTCAGCTGCGCCCTTGGCCACCTGCCCCATGGCCATAATCCAAGCATTCATGGCGCCCAAGCACACAATCACCACAAAAAGACCCATCAAGCGACCGCCCACCGGCCCGATGATATTTTCAAGCGCTAAACCATAGGGCATCACGTGTGTGGCCAATCCTACAGGCGACACCACCCCCATCACGGCCACCATGTTCAAGACATAAAGCGTCAACACCACCAGCGTGCCACAAATGAGCGCGCGCGGAATGGTTTTTTGCGGATCTACCACACTGCCTGCTGGCGCCGTAATGGCCTCGATGCCCAAAAAGCCCCACAGCGTCATAAGGCCCGCACTGCTAAGCACTTGGTACCAAGGCTGCGGCGTGGGATTAAAAGGCACAAAGTGTTCGCTTTGAAAGAAAAACAACGCAGCGATCGGAAAAATGACCAAGGGAATCGTTTTAAAGATGCTCATGATCACTTCCCAACGACCCGAGACCTCAACCCCCTTCAGGTTTAAAAGCGTTAGCCACAAAAGCACCAGCGATTCAAGCACAAAAATAGTCACCACATCTTGCGACAAACCCAACACCACGCACAAGCCACTGGCAATGGTGCCCAACACCGGCGCCGATGAAAGCCACGCCAAAACCCAATAGGTAAAGGCCACATAAAAGCCCCAACGACGGCCCAAGCCATGCATCACATAAATGTGCGGCCCGCCCGTTTCAGGGTGCCGTTTAAGCAATTTTGAAAACACAAGGGCCAAAAACAAGGCACCTGCGCCCGAGATACCCCAAGCAAAAAGGCCCAAAGGCCCAAAGCACGACATTGTGTGGGGCAACACAAAAACACCCGACCCCATTTGGCTGCTAATCACAAAGGTTAAAACAGCCCAAAAACCCATTTTTGAAACGGAAGACGCAGACGACAACTTTTGACGCTCCTGAAAAACATGTACTCTGCAGACTGCGATGCCCGCTTTCGTTTGTCAAGCAGCTGATCGCACTTTTTGTGCAAAAAATTGAGGGCCCTTTTGAAAGACATCCATCAACGAAACAAAAAGGGGTTTAAGCGACCGCTTTTTGCTTTCTTGTAACCTTATCTTGGGACACGCTCATTTGTCCCAAACCCATGCGGCGTTTTAGTTCTGGCACAAAACGCATCATGGTTTTATCGTCACAAACACTCCACATCGCATCTTTATGTTCAAGATCGGACCATAGCCCTTCAAAAACTTTTTTATTGCTCCCATCAGTAAATTTTCCGAACCTTGGCACCTTAATTTCTCGGCAAAACTTAAGATCACGCAGGCGATAATGATAGACGCGCGCTACTTTATGCAAAACAGGCTCTACGCGACCACCTGCCGGAATAGCTTTTTTATCGGCTCCTACAGGCAGAAAACCTTTGAGCAAACGTGGACAATGACAAACTGAGAATGCCTGTCGAACATATCTTGGCTTAAAGACACTTTTTATTGAATTGTTTACCATGTCATTTTGATCAGCACACTTCGTCAACTTTTCAAGTAAAAGCTCATTTCTCTTAATCTTAGTAACACCCCCAGCGCCAAATGTTTTCCAATGAAACCCTACCGAAGCAAATTGATCATAAGCAGGCAGACAGTCTACAAATCTATCTTGCTTCAGTGGCACAATGAACTCATCTGTATCAACAACTAAAAGCCACTCTGCTGATGTTCTTGTTTCTTCTAATGCAAAGCGGTAAGCATCATCTTGAATATGACGCCAATCGTAGTAATCGTTTGTCGTTTCTCTTGTCTCATGTCGCAGCGTGACCAGCCCTTTGTCGATGTAAGGCTGCAGAACCTCCATATAATTATCTTCGCTGAGGTGGTTCGTCAGGTAAAAATGCTCAACGCCCATCATCAAATAATATTCAATCCACTCTTTTAAAAAACGGGCCTCATCCCTGAAAATAGCCGCCACACACAAATAGTATTTGGGGTTCAGGAGCGGCACCGCTTTTTTGATAAATTTTGGGTGCATTAAAGCACCTTTCGCCTTGCCACAGCGCACATAATGACGCAAAGGGTTTTGACGCGCACCGTGTACTTTGCCCGCATAGTCGGCAAGATAAAGACGTTCATAAAACGTGGCATCAAAATCAGCGCTGGGATTACGCAGATCTTTATAGCCTTGTGTCATGTAATGCTCAAAGGCCTGTTGATCACCCAAGGCCCCTAAGGCGTATGTTGTACGATAATAGTTTGCATCAAAAAATGGCTGAGCCGCCGCATAAAGGGATAAGCGCTTTGATCTGGCGCGCCACGCTTTAGCCAGAAAAACGCCGCCCACCGCACAGGCCACCACCAACAAAAAAACAAGAAAGTATCTTAAAAAACGCCTGTCAGTAACGTTAGCGCCTAGCAAAAGAGACCGCAAAACAAAATCTCCAATTTTTTGACTATAAAAACACTATTAAATCAAATATTTATTTTGTCAATTAAGACAAAAAAAACACCAAAACAGGAATACATCAAAAACCACGCTTGTCTTATCTAAAGACGCCTAACTCAAACCCATGCGGCGTTTTAGTTCTGGCACAAAGCGCAAGATGCGCTTGTCTTCTTTAACGCTTAAAAGGTGATTGTGCTTTTCAAGCTCTTTCCACGCATCTCGGCCATCAGAACACAAACGCTTATAGCGTGGCATTTTAACCTCTCGGCAAAACTTAAGATCACGCATGCGATAGTGAAAAAGACGCACCTGGCTATCCGAAATGGGCAGCATATAGCAGCACGGCTGAATAGGTTTTTTATCACCATTTACCAACACAAAGCCCGGCTGCAAAGGCGTGACATGATCCATTGGAGGTCCGCTTGCATAGCGCGGTTTAATGACACTTTTAATGCCCACATTCACGTTAGGCAAGACACCCGATGTCAGATCAGCGGCATCATCGGGTTTACCCATCACAAGCTTTTCAATGGAAAGTTCATCGGGTTTCACTTCTTCAACAGCCCCAGCGCCAAAGGTTTTCCACTGAATGGCAACGGCTGCAAAATCGTCATAATCGCGCAAAAATTCGGCAAATGAGTCCTTGTGATACGGCACAACATATTCATCTGTATCCACCAACAATAACCATTCGGTCTTATCAGCCAGCGCATCGGATGCACACGTAAACGCCCGACTTTGAATAGAACGCCACACACTATAATCGCCCGTTACCTCTTGGGTTTCATGTCGCAGCGTGACCAGCCCTTTGTCAATGTAAGGCTGCAAAATCTCCATATAATTGTCTTTGCTGAGGTGGTTCGTTAAATAAAAATGCTCAACGCCCATCATCAAATAATATTCAATCCACTCTTTTAAAAAACGAGCCTCATCCCTGAAAATAGCCGCCACACACAAATAGTATTTGGGGTTCAGGAGTGGCACCGCCTTTTTGATAAATTTGGGGTGCATTAAAGCACCTTGTGCCTTGCCACAACGCACATAATGACGCAAAGGATTTTGACGCGCACCGTGTACTTTGCCTTCATAGTCGGCAAGATAAAGACGCTCATAAAACGTGGCATCAAAATCAGCGCTGGGATTGCGCAGATCTTTATAGCCTTGTGTCATGTAATGCTCAAAGGCCTGTTGATCACCCAAGGCCCCTAAGGCGTATGTTGTGCGATAATAGTTTGCATCAAAAAGTGGCTGAGCTGCCGCATAAAGGGATAAGCGCTTTGATCTGGCGCGCCACGCTTTAGCCAGAAAAACGCCGCCCACCGCACAGGCCACCACCAACAAAAAAACAAGAAAGTATCTTAAAAAACGCCTGTCAGTAACGTTAGCGCCC
>JBAJNL010000037.1:0-12225 GCA_036881885.1 Holosporaceae bacterium | reverse complement strand
TATGCGCTTTACATGGCCTGGCCCCAGCTGGCGAGTCGCCTTGAAAGCACTTTTAAAATTTTGCATACCTGGTGCTTGAACAAATGGTATTTTGACGTTGTCTACGATATTTTGTTTAGGCGCACTCTGTTGAAGCTCTCTTCATTTTGTTGGCTTATCTTAGATAAAAAATTAATTGATGGATGTGGTGTGCACGGTGTGACGCGCTTTGTTTCTTGGTTGTCAACGCGCTCTGTTTTAATGCAAACAGGTTGTATCCAGCATTATGCACTTTTAATGTTACTTGGGTTGATTGTGGTTTTAACGGTCCTCGTTCATCTGTACGTTTAAGGAGACTTGCAAGTAATGTCACTGCCATGGTTGTCACTTTTGATGTGCATCCCTCTTTTGGGCATCTTTGTCCTGCTGACGATTTCGTCGGGTGTTGAACGTCTTGTGACCAATACCAAGCAAACAACGCTTTGGACCACGGTTATCATTTTTTTATATGTGCTTTATTTGGGCCTTAACTTTGAAATTTCTGCCGTGCCGCAGTTTCAAGAAACGTACACAACGCTGTTGAGTGGTTGCTATTATGCAGTCGGTATTGACGGTGTGTCGTATGTCTTTATTTTGCTGTCGGCCTTTTTGATTATGCTGGTGGTGCTTTCAAGTTGGGAGTCGATCAAAAAAGATATCAAGCTTTATATGTGCGCGCTTTTGCTTTTAGAATGCTGCCTGATCGGTGTGTTTATTGCGCGTGATTTGCTTTTGTTCTTTATTTTTTTCGAGCTCACATTGATTCCCATGTTTTTCATTGTGGGGATTTGGGGTGGCGAACGGCGGCTTTATGCGGCGTTTAAATTTTTCATTTACACCTTGTTTGGGTCGCTGTTTATGCTTGTGGCACTTGTTTATCTTTACAAGCAAGTGGGCAGCTTTCATATTGATGCGATTGCGCGTTACAACTTTACAAAGCAAGAGCAATTTTGGTTGTGGCTTGGATTTTTTGCATCCTTTGCGATTAAGGTGCCTATGTGGCCTGTGCACACATGGCTGCCCGATACGCACGTTGAGGCACCAACGGGCGGTTCGGTCATTTTGGCAGGGATTCTATTAAAGCTTGGGGGGTACGGACTCTTTCGTTTTTCCTTACCTTTCTTCCCGGATGCCATGGCCTTTTTTGCACCGTTTGTTTTTGCGCTGAGTGTGATCGCGCTTGTCTATGCTTCATTTATTGCCTTTGCGCAAAAAGACATCAAAAAGCTTGTGGCCTATTCATCGGTGGCACACATGGGCATTGTGACAATGGGGCTTTTTGCACCTAACTTACAAAGCGTGCAAGGTGCGCTTTTTCAAATGGTCAGTCATGGTTTGATTAGTGGCGGGCTTTTTTTGCTTGTGGGTTTTATTTATGACCGAATGCACACGCGTGAAATTAGTGCGTTTGGAGGGGTCGCCAGTCACATGCCTTATTATGCGACGGCTTTTATGATCTTAACGCTGGGTCTTGTGGGCCTGCCCGGCACGATGGGTTTTGTGGGCGAAATTCTTGTGGTCATGGGGGTTTTCGCTGTTGATCCTTTTTATGCGATGGTTGCGGTCTCTGGGGTTGTGTGGTCTGCAATGTATGGTTTGTGGCTTTACCGTGCTGTTTTTTTGGGGCCGGTGACGCAAGAAAAAGTCTCGCAACTGCTTGATCTGAATCGGCGTGAGTATTTGATTTTGGCGCCTATTCTTGCAAGTGTTTTGTTTTTTGGTCTGTATCCCCAAAGCTTGTTAAGGGTGACCGAGCCTGTGGCCAAGCGGCTGCTTTTGGTGGCTCAAGAAAAGCGGCTGTCTCAAGAGGCCGCTGCGGTGGTGCCAGACAAGGCGTCTCTTTATTCGCAAACAGAAGCTATGTGAGTGTTGCTATGTTGATTCAAGAAGACATCATGACGTTGATTCCCGAAACGATTCTTTTGTGTCACCTGCTTTTTTTGTGTTTTAATCATTTTTTGCGTCGCAACGGTCAAACCACGTCACAGCGCGGCAGATTTTTTTCAATGCTTTTTGCCTTGTCGTTAGCGCTTGTCAGCAGTTTTCTTTATTACGAAGAGGGGTTCTTTTGGGGTGGTACTGTTGTCAGTAACGCGACAACGCTGACACTGAAAAGTGCGCTTTTGCTGTGCGCCATAGGCTTTTTTGCGTGTGCGCTTTTTTTGAACGAACTCAGGCGACTTTTGTCGTTCGAGTCGATGGCGCTCATTCAGCTGTCGCTTGTGGGTGGGCTGGTTGCTTTTTCGGCGCATCATTTTGTTCTTCTTTTCGCAGCGCTTGAACTGCAAATACTGCCGCTTTACTTGTTGGTGGCCATGCCTAAAGGCAACCAAGCCTCTTATGAGGGCGGCTTAAAATATTTTATCTTGGGTGGTCTGTCGACCAGTTGTTTGCTTTTTGGTATCAGCTTTATTTATGGCGCCACCAGTACGGGTTATTTTATTGAAATCACGCAATGGCTTATGGAGCGTGTGTCGATGACATCAGATATTGTCAGCGAGGCACCATCGCTTTTTGTGGGCCTTGCGTTTTTGCTGGTGACCTTTGGTTTCAAACTTTCGCTTTTTCCCTTTCACAACTGGACACCCGATGTGTATGAAGGGGCCGAGACAGGCACAACGCTTTTTCTGGCCACTGCCGCCAAGATTGTGGCAGTTGGTGTGATGATACGTCTTTTAAGCGATCTTCTTTTACCACTCCATGGTTTGTTCCAAGATGTTTTGTCGGGCGTTGCTGTTTTGTCAATGTTTGTGGGAGCGCTTGGTGCTTTACAACAAACCAGCTTAAAACGCATTTTTGCCTACAGCACAATTTCACACATGGGTTATCTTTTAAGTGCGGCATCGGCTGGCTCTTATGCTGGATTTAATGCCATTGTGCTCTACTTATTTTGCTATGTGCCGATGGCGATGTGTGCTTTTGTTGCGCTTTTAAAGGTTGCGTCGTCTAGTAAAAAAAATGCTTTGTCGCTTGATTTGTTAAAAGGGCTGCATACAAGTGCGCCTGGGCTCTCTGCTTTCTTTGCAATGACTATGTTTGCGCTGGCGGGATTGCCGCCTTTTCCTGTCTTCTTTGGCAAGGTTTTCTTATTTATTGCCTTGGTTGAACAAAACCATTGGTTCAGCGCCTTAAGCTTGGTGCTTAGCTCTTTAATTGCTTGCTACTATTACCTTCGTATCATTAAAGTGATATATTTCGAGACGATGGATGAACAAAGCGCTCTTCAAACCTCATGACAGGTGTTAAACCGCAGCCTTTGCCTGCGGGATATACTTTATATGCTTTTGATATGACCTCAAGCACAATGGATGAGGCCCATAAGCTTGCGCAAAAAGGTGCGCCGCAAGGAACGCTGGTGCTTGCAAGCCGTCAAACCAAGGGGCGCGGGCGCCGTGGCGCTGTATGGAGCTCTGAGGCAGGAAACCTGCATCTGTCAGTGGTGTTGCGTCCGCGGTTTTTTTTAGAAAACATGTCGTACCTTAGTTTTATCATGAGTGTGGCAGCCGGTCATGCTCTTTTGCCTTTTGTAAAACAGCAAAACCGCATTCTTTATAAGTGGCCTAACGATCTTTTGTTTGATCATGCAAAGGTGGGGGGATGCCTTTTAGAGGTTGAGCCAGGCAAAGGACCCTATGATAAGCCCGAATGGGTTGTGGCGGGTTTAGGGCTAAACCTGCGTGTGTCGCCGCAGAATTTGGATGTTCCGGTGACGTCCTTTTTAGATCATGGCATTCACATTACACCGCAGGCTTTTTTATCTTTCTTTTGTGTTGAGCTGACGAACTTGCTGTCGCTTGTTGAGCGCGAGGGTTTTGAAGTGGTCAGACGTATGTGGCTGCGGCGGGCTTTTGGCATGGGATGTTTTGTAAAAATTAAAGTAAGCGATGAGGCCATGTTCGAAGGGCGGGTCGAGGGTATTAGCGAAGAGGGTGCGCTGATCCTGAAACACCCAAAGGGACAGCGCTTTCAAGTTTCAACCGGACAAATGATGCTTTCAACGCAAGGCCTGGAAACTTCGCGTGAAGTGCGTTAAGTTAACGAATTAGAAGGTTTTTTGTACGATTAAAGAAGAGAGAGGTGATGCAATCAAAAAAGGAAAAAATAAAACGTCATGAGCACCGCCCCCAAGCAAAAGATCGTTTTCAAAGACAAGCTAAGGCTTTGCGAATGAATTTACTGCGAAGAAAAAAGCAACAACAAGGTTTAACAAAACTTAAAAACAACGACGAGGGAAAGGCTGTTCAATGCGCGTATTAATTGTAGAGGATGATTCAGCTGTTGCGCAAACCGTCAAAGCCATGCTCACGGCTGAAAATTATGTTGTAGACTCTACAAACATGGGTGAGGACGGTTTGGATATTGCAAAGCTGTATGACTATGACATCATTCTTCTGGACCTTATGCTTCCAGATGTGGATGGCTATAAGCTGTTAGAGCGTTTGCGTTCAGCACGTGTGAAGACGCCCGTTCTTATTTTGTCGGGGCTTAAAGAAAGTGACGAAATTATTAGAGGCCTTAATGTTGGCGCAGATGACTATCTGACCAAGCCTTTTAATAAAGAAGAGTTGCTTGCACGCATCGGGGCAGTTGTCCGTCGTTCAAAGGGGCATGCAACGCCTATTATTCGTTTAGGCAGGTTGAATGTGAACCTGCATGCAAGCCAGGCAGATGTTGATGGTGTGCCTTTGAATCTTACCTGTAAAGAGTACTCGATTCTTGAGCTGTTGGTGCTTCGAAAAGGGGCCACCCTTAGTAAAGAGGTTTTTCTGAATCATCTTTATGGTGGTATGGATGAGCCAGAGCTAAAAATTATTGACGTTTTTGTGTGCAAATTACGTAAAAAACTTGCCGATGCCTTGGGAAGCGAGACAAACTACATTGAAACGGTGTGGGGACGAGGCTATGTGTTGCGTGACCCCGAAACCAAAGCGGGTAATGTTGCGCAGGCTGCTGACTTGTCTCGGGGCAAAATGGTTGCGGGCGGTTAAAGCCGCACTTTTTTGCCTGTGATCATGGGCAGCACCTTTAAAAAGCCAGTGACGACTTTCTGAAAAGGGCTTTGAAGCAGCAATAGGTTTGGTATAATCACGATTTGTGCGCTGCACGTAACAGAGTCTGTTTGTAAAAGTGCTGCTCTTAAGGCTTCTTTTAAAATGCGCCGCGCTTTATTGCGTACAACCGCCTTCTTTGAAAAACGTTTTGAAAGAATCAAGCCTTGATAAATCAAAACGCTGTCGTTTGTGGTTTGTTTGTTGTGGGTTGGAGGCGTTTGAATTTTGGTAGACGGCAAAACACATTGCTTCTTAAGGGGCATGGGCGCTTCGACAGAGGCGTCCCATCCCGTCATTTTTTCGCTCAGAAAGCAGGCCTTAAAGACATCGCACCGCCAGATGCGCCCTTTTTTTTTGATGCGCTGAAAGGCACTTTTGCGTGTGAGAGATGTGACATAGACCTTTTGCACAACATTCCCCATCAAGAAATCTGCAGGCAGACGTTAAACGTGTATGTTGGCCACAACAATATACTGATGTCGCGTGGGTTGCTAAGCAGAGAGCTTATGTCGGCCTTTAGAACGCCTGTTCGACAAAACGCGACGACCCGCCGCTGTTGCCATGCGCGACCTAAAACCATGGCGACGCTTTCTGACAAGAACACTGGGTTGATAGGTACGTTTCATCTGATCCTCTGACTAAAGCAAAACCGCATCTTTGCATTCAGCATACAAAGAGACGCATTCTTTTGTCAATATCGTACGACCTGGTTTAGGTGGGTTCTTTGATGCGGATCATGGCGGTGTAAGTTGCCTCTGCTACAAGATCATCACCCACAAAGGCGTTTCCTTTAAATTTCCAGATCAAAGAACGCTTTTGTGCTTTTTCAACAACCAGTCTCAGTGTTTCGCCCGGCACAACAGGTTTGCGAAAGCGCGCATTTTCGATCGACATAAAATAAACCAACGTGCTGTCAACATCGACGCCATCATGTTTTAAGGCATGCACAACAACAGCACCCGAGGCTTGTGCCATGGCTTCCACAATAAGCACGCCCGGCATAACAGGCTTTTGAGGAAAGTGCCCGATAAAAAACCACTCGTTAAATGTGACCGCCTTAATGCCAACTGCCGACTCGCCCTTTACAATTTTCTCAAGACGATCCAACATCAAAAAAGGATAACGGTGGGGTAAAAGCTCTTTTAAGTCCTCAAGGAACAGGGTGTCTTGGGTGGAAGGCTTTTCTGCAGGTAACAATTTTTCTTTTAAATGGGACATACCAACTATTTGACCTCTTTCACAAAGGGTTTCTTATTCTCCTTAATTAACCTTGCTAATGCAAGATTTTGTTTGTGCCATAACCGACGTGGAATGGCTGGCGAGCCCACGACTTCTGCTCCTGGCTCTAAAGAGCGTGCAACGCCACTTTGACCGGCAATGCGCGTAAAAGCCCCTATTTTTAAATGACCCGAAATACCTGCTTGTCCTGCAACCACCACACCTTTGTCAAGTATCGTGCTGCCGGCAATGCCCGCTTGCGCGACGATCACAGAGCCTTCCCCAATGTGCACATTATGGGCAATTTGAACCAGGTTATCAATACGCACATAAGAGGCAATCACGGTATCCTTTAAGCTGCCGCGGTCAATGGTTGTGTTGGCGCCAATTTCTACGTGGTCGCCCACAAGCACACGACCCAATTGCGGTTGTGCTACCCGTTCTTTGGTGTCTTTTCCCATGAAAAAACCAAATCCTGACTGCCCAAGGCGAGCGCCCGGTTTAATAGTGACGTGATGGCCGATCAGCGCATGTACAATGCTGACATGTGCTCCTATACGCGCGTTGTCTCCAATGCGAACATTGGGACCAATAAACGCCCCAGCCTCTAAGACGCAGTTGTTGCCAAGTGTGGCGCCTTCACTGATAACAACGCCAGGGCCGATGGTGCAGTTTTTGCCTATCTGTGCATCCTCTGCGACAGAAGCTGTCTTATGCACTTGTGCCTTGGGTTTACGATCTTGATAAAAAGCACGTAAGATCAGCGCAAACACCTTTAACGGGGCGCCTGAGGTCAGAACGGCTGTTTGCGCGTTGACCTGTTCTGCATCACCAGGAGCCACAACAACAGCGCTGGCTTTGGTGGTGGCAAGATAATGTGTGTAAGCGGGGTTGTGCACAAAAGAAATGTGCCCCGGCGTGGCTTTCTCAATGGGTGCGACATCGCCGATCAGCTGATTCATATCGCCACGAAGGCACTTAAGATCGCCTAAGCCTACCAGTTCTTTGAGTGGCAAAGGGCCTTTGAATGAGAAAAAGCGTTTGTCAAGCATTGCTGTTATCTTTGTTTTTCTAGTCGTTTTATAATCTTATCTTTTGGTGCGCAAGCTCTTTGTTCAAAAAACAAATGGCCTCGTTTGTAATATCTTGCACGTTGTTCATTGTGGCAACAGTGGCTTCTTTGTGCAAAACAATGGAAGCGCGCTTTTGTTGTAACGCCTTTTGCACAAAGTTATTGATTTTCTTTTGCACAGAACGCATGGCTTTTTGATACGAGGCATCAAGGACGGCCCGTTTCTTTTTAAGCATCTCTTGGGCGGTAGCGATGTTTTTTTGTAAAAGCTGATAACGCGTTTGAAAGGTGGGTTCATCCAGCGTTCCTTTCGCCTGCATCAGCTCTTTGTATTGTGTTTCAAATTTTTTATTCAGCGTTTGCATTTTTTTTTGGTAAAAAGATGCCTTTTTTTCGATTTTTTCTTGGATGATCTGAAAAATTTTAGCCGTTTGTTGAACGCGCATGACATCAATAACCAAAATAGTTGGGGTTAAAGGGGGCTGAGACTGAGAAGCGTCAGCCCTTAAAGATGGCGTGTTTTCAAAAAGATACAGGTGTGCAAATAAAAAAACAGCGCAGTTACAAACACGCTTTCTTGTTTTTTTCCACAAAGTGTGTGCGTTCATTAAAAGTCCGTTCCATAGTTCAAACGAAACACCTGTGTGCGGTCGGCGCCGTTAACCTTGCGCACAGCTTTACCCAGTGAAAAGCCAATCAAACCAATAGGCGAGCGCCATCTAAGACCCACACCAACCGTTGATCTTAAGGAAAAAGCGTTGCTTTGGATAATGTTTGCGTTGGGTCCATTGCCATGAGACGAATCCCAAAGAGAACCCCAGTCATTAAAGATAAAACCCTTAAGGCCAAAGTCATAAGGGCCTAGAGGAAAAGAGAGTTCAAGGTTACTTGCAAGCATTTGCTTACCGCCAATGGCATCACCTGTGGTTTGGTCGCGCGGGCCCACACCTGATTCTTCAAAGCCACGAATGTTTGAGCCACCCATGAAGAATTGGTCCATAATGCGCAAGGGCTTGCCGGCTGGTAACACAAGGCCATAACTGGCTCTGATGCGCACAACAAAGTCACGGTCGCGATCAAGGGCAAAATAATAGCCCGCTGTGAGCTGGTTGGTGAAGTGGCGCACGGTACCACCGACGCCAGCGTAATCGGTGCTAAACGAGATGTAACCGTTTTTGGTCGGGTCAATCGCGCTGTCCCGTTTGTCATAAATAAGGTCATGGCCTATTTGAGACACAGTGGCATCGGCCATTTTTGCATAGAAAACAGACTTCGACTCGCTTTTTTTGAACGATTCACGATGCAGCGAATAACGAATACGTTCAAACAGGTAAGGGTTTAAGTCAAATCCTGTACGCAATCTGCCACCATAGCTGCGTTCATGGTAACCACCTTTAAAGGTTCCTTGTGTGTCTTGCTTGACATCACTGGCAAAAAGGCTGCCGCCAACCTCAAGGCGCCTACCCGCAACATAAGGTTCGGTAAAGCCAAGCACAAGGCTTTTGCGGCGACGCGCAATGGTGCCGCGGATTTCTGTTTCTTGGCCGCGGCCCATAAAGTTGCGCTCGGATGCTTTGGCCTCGAACAAAATACCATCAGCGGTCGAATAGCCGCCCGAGAACATCAGCTCGCCGGTTGATTTGTCCTCAACTTCAACGATCAAATCTTTTTGGTTTCCTTGTTCTAAAACGTCATCGGTATGCACATCGACCTTTTTAAAAAAGTCAAGATTCATCAGTTTTTGTCGTGTTCTGTCCACCTGGTACGATGTGATGGGGTCGCCCTCGCTTAGCTGACATTCGCGACGAATCACTTCGTCGTTGGTTAATGTGTTGCCTTTGATTAAAACCGATCGAACAGTGAAAGGCTTTTGATCGGTAATTACAAACGTCACGCCCATGGTGCGTTTTTCCGCATCTTTTTGGATATCGGGCCTGACATGGCAGAAAAGACCTTGCTTGTTCAGCTCTTTTGTTAAAGCGTTTGTTGTGTATTCAATTTCTTCTTGGCTGAAGATGTCTCCCTCTTTAAACGAAAGAATGTCGTTCAGCTCTTTAAGATTGACGTGCTTGGCTTTGGATTCCATTTTGATTTTTCCAAAATGGTAAAGCTTTCCCTCTTGCAGCTGAAACGTCAGATAAAACTGGGTTTGATCAGGCGATAGCTCGGTAATAACTGACAGCACCTCGATGTCGGGGTAGCCGTTATTCGTATAATGGCGATACAAAAGTTCGCGATCATAGGCCAGGCGATCGGGCTCATAGCTATCTACGTTTGAAAAAAAGCGGTACCAGCGTGACTCGCGCGTTAAGATAACCGTACGTAGTTGGCTGTCTGAAAAACGATGGTTGCCTTGGAAAACAATCTTTTTGATGCGCTGCGGCTGGCCTTCTTGAATTTCAAAAACAAGGTCAACGCGGCCTTGGGGGCGTCTGATAATTTTGGGTGTGACTTGTGCGCCCACATAACCTTTAACGCGATAGATGCTTTTAATGTGTTGAACCGCTTTTTGAACACGGTGCGGGGTATAAATTTGGCGTGGTTTTAATTTGAGCTCTTTATGCAAAAGCTCATCATCAACCTTTTTGTTGCCCTCAAAAGCAATTTGGTTCAAAACGCTGTTTTCGGTCACGGTAATCACAAGACGTCCTTTGTCAAAAACAGCTTTGACGTCGGCAAAAAGACCGGTGGCAAATAAATCATTCATGGCCGCTTGCAGGTTTTGTTTCGAGATCATTTGCCCTTTTTTAAATGGCAAGTGTGACAGCACAAAGCCTTTGTCGATGCGCACAATGCCCTTAATTTGCACATCCCTTAAGGGGGCGTTAGCCTGCAAAAGCAAAGGGGTGCACAAAAGACAAAAAAGAAATGCAATGCTCTTCACGCAAAAAGACCCTTAAAAAAACTGAAAATTTGAAGCTTGCAGCAGTCATTCCATGTGGTGAACACAAACAAAGAGAGAATGACGGCAAAACCAAAGCGATAAAACCATTCCACAAAGCGCTCAGATAAAGCACGACCCCAAATCGCCTCGGCGGTGTACAGCAAAATGTGCCCGCCGTCTAAAACCGGAATGGGCAACAGGTTGATAAAGCCTAAGTTGACCGAAAGAACGCCCGCAAAAAACAAAAATGACAAAACGCCAAGGGCTGAAACATCGCCCGACACCTTGGCAATCATCAAA
Source organism: Holosporaceae bacterium (assembly GCA_036881885.1). Lineage (GTDB taxonomy): Bacteria > Pseudomonadota > Alphaproteobacteria > Holosporales > Hepatobacteraceae > JBAJNL01. The sequence continues at coordinate 1,682 of JBAJNL010000037.1, read as the reverse complement.
ACGCCGCCCATGCCATCAAGTGAAACGCTGCCCGAAAACATGCGCCCCAAATGCACCAAAATTTGATAGCTAAACACAAAAACGCCCTCTGTGGCCTTAAAAAGCCCCTCAAAAAAGCCCACGGATTTAAAGTGGCCTTGTGTGGCCATAAGGCCCAAAGGCTGTGGTTTGACTTTGGGTGTTGCGGCTTTTTCACGCGGTGGCACACGCCGATAGTGCGTCTCTTGTTCGCGTTGCACCACAAAACTTAAAGCGTTTTCTTGTGTGTCTTGCACATAACGCACAACATCCCGAAAGCTTTCAACATTTTGATCGCCGGCTTTAAGGACGACGTCATTTTTCATAAAGCCTGCTTTGGCGGCAGCACTTTCTGGCACAACATCACCTACAACGGGGGGCAATACTTCGATGCCGCGCGCTAAAAAGACAACCCAAAAAAGCACAATGGCCAGCAAATAGTTTGCAGCAGGGCCCGCAACAGAAACAGCGATCTTTTGCCAAGGCTTTTTGCTGTGAATGCTGTGTTCTAGCTGTTTTTTTGAAAGCTTCTTTTTAAGGTCTTTTTGGGGCTTGCTTGCCGCATCTTCATCGCCCAGCATTTTGATATAGCCGCCAAGTGGAATCAGTGCAAAGCGCCAGCGTGTGCCTTTTTTGTCGGTGATGCCAAAAATTTCGGGCCCAAAACCGATTGAGAAGACGTCAACCTTCACGCCTACCCAGCGCGCAACCAAAAAGTGACCTAGCTCATGAAAGAAAACCAAAGGCGTGAGCACAATTAAAAAGGGCAAAAGGTATGTAAAAAGCGAAAGGAGCGACGATACCATGGGCATGTGATCTTAAAAAATACTTGCCGTCAGTCTAGTCTGACCCTTCGCAAAAAACAAGAATCAGCCTTTTTGGTGCCTATTTTTTAAAAGATCGGCACAAGAGAGGCTTTTTATCAATCTATTTTATGGTAGGCTGGTGGTTGGATATTTTTTCCAAGGAGACGAATTAGATTGTTGAAGAAGCATGGTAAAAATCTAGCAATATGGGTTGTCATTGCTGTTTTTCTCACAGCATTGTTTAACTTTTATCAAAACACACCCAAGGCGCCTGTGCTGAAACTTGGCTATTCTGATTTTTTAACGCAGGTTGATCAAGCAAATGTGCGGTCTGTTTTGATACGGGGCGAGCAGCTCTTTGGCTATTTGAAAACCGGCAAAGAGTTTCAAACCTATCTGCCTGCACAAGATACCAGCCTTGTGGCCAGGTTGCTTGAAAAGCAGGTGCCCGTTGAGGCGGCACCGCCTGAAGAAGGCTCGCCCTCTTTGTTGCAGATTTTATTATCGTGGTTTCCCATGCTGCTTTTAATTGGTGTGTGGATTTTCTTTTTGCGCCAAATGCAAGGTGGCTCAAACCGGGGGCTTGGGTTTGGAAAATCACGGGCCAGGCTGTTGGATGAAAAGGTCGCCAAAGTGACCTTTGATGATGTAGCCGGCATTGATGAGGCCAAAGAAGACCTGCAAGAGATCGTGGATTTTTTAAAAAGTCCCAAAAAGTTTCAAAAGCTTGGTGGTAAAATACCCAAAGGTGTTTTGTTGGTGGGCCCGCCGGGAACTGGTAAAACATTGCTTGCGCGCGCTATTGCGGGCGAGGCTAGCGTGCCGTTTTTCTCAATCTCAGGCTCAGACTTTGTAGAG
>JBAJNL010000036.1:0-14303 GCA_036881885.1 Holosporaceae bacterium | reverse complement strand
GACGAAACGCGTGATATCGTCAATGTCCCCTAAATAGCTGTTTGCACCTTTGAAAAAGGCTTCATTGGTCACGTACTGATTGATGGCTCTGCATGTCAGGCGCAAGTTCTTCCACTCTTGTGTCACGATGCCATCCTTGACAGCGCCTTTAAGTGCACAATCTAAGATCAATTGCCATAGCTCTTCAGGCAAACAGAACAAAGGAAAAGATGCTTCTGTTGGAGCCAAATCACTTGTCCCTTGCAGCGTGGTATGTAACAAGATGGGTGCAAAAGACTGGGGATGAGTGGTCGAACACGCCAAGGGAGTTGCGTTCACTGGATCCTGGGAAGAGGATGGGGAGTCAGGCGTTTGCGTCAGTGAGATTTGTTGAGGTGGCTTTGGTAAGCCTTGCTCTGGCGCGTCTTCATTGCCACCTGGTGCAAAAAGGGGCTGAAGCCAACTGTTTGCCACAACAGTCAAAACAAAAAAAGAGAGAAGGCGCTTTTTTCTTAACATAAAAATATCCATTGTTGGCAAATTCAGTATAAAAAATGACAAAAAAATTACATAAAGTCAATAGCTTAGGCTGTCACCACGAGAAGGAAACTAAGCGTCTGACGTGGTGTGCGCCAAAAATGTCATTGCGAGGAGCCTTTTAGGCGACGCGGCAATCCAGTGTGCTTTAGCTGCTTCAGTGTCTGCTAAGTGGATCGCCACAGGCGCTTTGCACCTTCGCGATGACGACTAGATTGTTATTGCGAGGAGCCCCTTTAGGGCGACGCGGCAATCCATGTGTGCTTTGGCTGCTTTAGTTTCTGGCAAGTGGATCGCCGCACGGCCCATGGCCGTTCGCGATGACGACCAAAATGGCGTGGCAATCCAGTGTGCCTTAGGAGTGATTCTCTGGGTCGTGCTCTAATGATGGATCAGGCGCAACAGGTTCTGGTTGGTCCATCTGAAGACTCGCTTGTTTCACAAGCTGCATAATGGCCTCATCGTTTTCATCATAACGGGCCTGCTTTTGGTGCAAAGCAACGCTAGATGCCAGCACCGTTGTCATCACTTCGTCTTCTTTGCCTGGCGCGGGTGCCCACCTGGCGTGCTCGGAGTTGATCAATGTTGATGACGCTGACATCATGGCGCTCATACTCAAGGCAAGTTGCAGATCTTCGTCTGCTGCAGCTTGTCGCTGTGCAAATGATGTGCCGTGGCGTGCCTGAATCATGTCTTGTATTTGGGCCAGCTCTGCGGGGGTTACACCGTCATTTGCAGCTGCAAAAGGGGTGGCCGCCGCATAATGGTTGCCGTCTTGGCCAATGTTTTGGGTTCGTAATGCGTTCACAATGCTTGGCAACTGATGGGTCACCATGCATCTAAACAAACGGCTTACAACGCCTTGTGTGCTGTTGTCGTTGACCTCTATCGCCTCTTGAACGGCGCTGTGCAAGGCTTCAAGGGTTGGTTTTTGATCAACAAACAACAACTCTTGCACATCCAGCAATTGCAAAAACAAACGATGCTGTTCAAGCGTATTGGTGGCAGATGCAGTTTGGGCCTCACGGTATGTGGCACCCCAACGAGAGGCGCTGTCACCATCTGCTAAAAAACTTGCCCAATCAAGGTCTGCTGTATTGTGTTGGTTTTGCTGTAGCACGACAGCGAAACGCGTTACAAGGGTTTGACCATTCGCATTTTGAGAGGTGCGTAAAGAGGGCCTCGTGGGTAGGCAGTGTGCCACAATGGTTTCGGCCGTTTCTTTAAGCAAAGGCCATTGTTCCGCCACCTGGGTTACAGAGGTTTGCAAGGTTGCAACGTTATCTTGCATGGCTACAATGTCTTCTGCCGAAAAAATAGCTTGCAGCGAGTTTGTGGGCGCCGAAAAGGCCAGTAACAAGGCACAGAAAGTACTTTTTAAAGAGGTTTTTTTGCGAAAGGGTGTGAGAAAAGTCAACATAAACAAGTCTTTATCGTGATAAACTGACCCTTATCGTACAAAATGGTCAATTTCTTGTCAATAACAACTTGTTTTTGTTGTAAAAAATTAAAGGGCGTTTTTGGCAAGACTTTCTAGTTGAGGCAAAGACAGCGTGCCGTCAAAGCCGCCTTGTGCCATGTCTCTGCGTCCGCCGCCGCGTCCTTGAAGCGGCTCTAAGATTTTCTTCAGCACCTCAGCCGCCGACACATCTTTTGTGCAGCTGCCTATTAAAAGAGAGGTTTTGCCAGGCGTTTGGGCCATTAGCACCACAAGGTGTGCTTTGTGTTGTGCGCGCAGCTGATCCCACATGGCGCGCATGTCTTGCAACGTGCCACTCTTGATATGGCGCAACACAACTGTATGAGCGCCTTTTGTCAAGGTGGCCTCGTCAAACGCAGCACGTTGCTGGCCGCTCTGTTGTTGCTTTTTAAGCAGCGCTTTTTTCTCCTTCAGAAGGGCCTGCAATTTGGGCAGCAGGGTTGTGTGCGAGGCACCCAAAAGGGCTTGCGCTTCATGCAGCGTGTGAAAAAGCTGCCTTACGGTTTCATGGGCGGCATGGCCCGCCACAGCTTCGATGCGGCGTATGCCTTTGGCCACACCGCTTTCCGACAAAATTTTGAAAAAGCCGATCTCGCCTGTGTGCGCAACGTGGGTGCCGCCGCACAGCTCTTTTGAAAAAGTTTTGGCAGGCATGGCGCTTTGGGCGCCTTGGGCTTCTGATGCCTTTTCTGGGGTGCCCATGGTGACAACGCGCACTTCATCGTCATAGGCCTCGCCAAACAACGCCATGGCGCCAGCATTTTGCGCCTTTTGAAGCGATGTGACCTCGGTGCAAACGGGCGCTGCGGTGCAAATCACCTGATTCACGTGTGTTTCAAGTTGCTCAAGTTGTTCTTTGGTCAGCTTTTCAAAGTGACTAAAGTCAAAACGCAGGCGATCGGGCAACACCAGCGAGCCTTTTTGGGCCACATGATCACCCAAAATCGATCGCAAGGCTGCATGCAGCAAGTGTGTGGCTGAATGGTGCACCTTAAGACCGTGTCGGCGGGCGGCCTTTACCGTTAAGCAAAACGTGTTTTGAGGGTTTGATGGCACAAGGTGGTCGTTGGTCAGCTGGCCTTTCTCAAGGCGCCCATGATGCAGAACGATACCCCCCTTTTTTTGTGTGTCGATCACGTTGATGGCAAGGCCATTACAGGTTGCCACGCCAAAGTCACCTTGTTGGCCGCCCGATTCACCATAAAAGGGCGTTTGGTCAAAAACAAAAATGGCTTCATCCCCTTGATTGAGATGATCAACCGGCTGGCCATCTTTTAAAACGGCAAGCAAAGAGGCCGAGGCTGACAAAGAGGTATAGCCCAAAAAGGCTGTGGGTGACAGCTTTTGCAGCACCGCATCGCCTGCATTGTGTGCGGCTGTTGTGGCCTGAAAGCGTCCGGCGCCGCGGGCCGTTTCTTTTTGGCGCTGCATGTCTGCATCAAACGCTGCCTCGTCAAACAAAAGACCTTTGTCAGAAAGCATGTCTTGCAACACATCTTTGGGCAAACCATAGGTATCGTAAAGCAAAAAGGCGTCTTGGTGTGGCAGCGTGGCACCCGGTTTTAAGCCTTTTGTTTTGTCGGCAAAAAGGCCTTCGGCGCGGCTTAAGGTAAGCGCAAAGCTTTCTTCTTCAACCATAAGGTTTTTTTCAATGAGTGTTTTAGCGCGCTGTAATTCGGGATAAGCGCCGGCCATTTCACTGGTCAAGACGTCAACCAGTTTGGCCATCATGGGCTGATAGCTGTCGCGGTGCGTGCCTTCTTTGTGGGCTTTCAGCGCAAAACGATGGGCGCGCCGAATGATGCGTCGCAACACATAGCCACGTCCTTCATTGGCGGGTAAAACGCCGTCAGCCATTAAAAACGAGGCTGACCTTAAGTGATCAGCCACAACCTTAAGGGCGGTGTTGGTCGCAGGACTTAAAGAGGGTGTGACACCCAGCAAAGTGGCTGCTTGCTGTATCAGGGCTTTGAAAAGGTCGATAGTGTAATTGTCGTCTGTGCCTTGCACCACAGCTGCCAGGCGTTCAAGCCCGCTGCCTGTGTCAACGCCCGTTTGTGGCAACGCCTCGCGCGTTCCATCTTTATGCTGGTTAAATTGCATAAAGACTAAGGTCCAGATCTCAACAAAGCGGTCGCCATCTTCATCGGGCGTGCCGGGCAAACCGCCGTGCAGATGGGCGCCATGATCATAAAAAATCTCGGTGCAGGGGCCACACGGGCCTTCGGGCCCCATTGACCAAAAGTTGTCAGCGGTGGCGATGGGCAGCAATTTGTCATCGCCAAAGCCGGTGACCTTGCGCCATAAATCACGCGTTTCGGTGTCAGTGTGATAATACGTGACGTAAAGCCGCTTAGTGTCAAGCGCCAGCGTTTTTGAAAGAAACGCAAAGGCGTACACAATGGCCTCTTCTTTAAAATAATCGCCAAACGAAAAGTTGCCCAGCATTTCAAAAAAGGTGTGGTGTCGTTTGGTCAGGCCCACCATATCAAGATCATTATGTTTGCCGCCGGCTCTGACACATTTTTGCGCACTGGCGGCGCGCTTAAAAGGCGGTGTGGCCTGGCCCATAAAAAACTGCTTAAACGGCACCATGCCCGCGTTGACAAACAAAAGGGTGGGGTCGTCTTTGGGCACAAGAGGGGCGGACGACACGGGGGTGTGCTGCTTTTGTGCGAAAAAATCAAGAAAGGTTTGCCGCAACACACGGGTCTGCATGAAAAGGTCCTTTGATCAAACGTTACCTTTCACAACTTTAACATCAGAAAGAAAAACCCCACAACACGAAAAGCATTGCGGGGGCCGTCAGATGATCTTATAACGCGTCAGAAAAAGCGCTTTATGCGTTCTTCCAACAATTGTTTAGAACCTCGTCAGCTGTTTCTTGTGCAGCCTTAGACATAAGGTAGTGGTTGAAAGTCTTTCCAACAATGTCAGAAGTCGTGTCCTTATCTCTGCCGGCCTTGCGAGCAGCTTGAGCAAATGTATTCATCCAGGACGCACTTATTTGATTTTCTAGTACGCCGGCCACATTATAGCCAACAACGGCGCCAGCGATGCCGCCCGCCAGTGACGTCCAACCATAGCCACCGCCAAGCATGGCGCCCAACAGGCCTCCCGCACCTGTCCAAATGGCGCGATTTGTCAGCACATCATACAAAGGCAATGTGGCGCGCATGCCGTAATAAGGGGCTTTCTTTTCTATCTTTTGCCACATCTTGCGCCATTTAGTTGGCTGATCTGAAGGCAGTGAGTATGAGCCTTTCCTGGTGTCACCATACGTCGACGTTAGCAGCAATTTTTTTTCCTCGTTGTCTTTGGTTGACCAGGGCCACTCCCATGCATGTACAGAACCAACCATGCCTAAAAACAGCAAGCACAGGCAGGGAAAAAACCAAATCTTATTCAACTTCATAACGTCACCTCCATGAAAACAATCGAACAATTCTTCTATGCCTGACGATTGTAATCAGCGAAATCAAAACACTCTATATGGTTTAAATATTGATAAAATTTTATTTAAATAATGTCCTAAAAGTGCTTCTTGTTCTTTTTTTTGAAAAAAATATGGCAACAGGGTACTTTTTTGTCCCGCACCTTGTTTCGTCAGAAAGTCGGATTTTTGATGCCTGTAGTGCATATTGACAGCATAAAACACACAATGTGCCTTTAAAACATTGTTATATTTCACATTTTTGTTGTTTTTTATGATAATTCTTGTTACTTTTTGACAAAGATTCATTAAAAACCAAGCAATGTGATGATAAAAAATAATATTTATACTTGGTTGGTGGTTGCGGGTCTTGTTGGCACCGCAAGCTACCTTGGGCACCGATCGCTTAAAGCGCGCTATCAAAAAGAAGCACCGGCCGGCGTGGCTATTTTGCAAGACAGATCTGTGTCAACCTTTGTGGCGCCAAGCGTTTCACAAAGTCTTTCAGACAAAAGGCCCGTAACATCCAGTGTGTTGCCAGAAAAAAAAGCCTTGCCTTCGAAAAACCTGCCTGCAAAAAAAACGTTTCATGTTGTTGCAAACCGAAGTGACTCTTTGTTGTCTCTGTTGCCAAAGCAAACCGAAAAAGTGGTGCAAGCCACGCCCGTTGCGCGTGCACAATTTGTGCAAGAGGTGATTGAAAACGGCGCGTGGACACAGGGCGCCGTGCGTCATAACATCAAGGTCAAAGGGCACCACACGCAGGTTGTCAATAACCCGTTGCAAGAAAAAAGCGTGGATGGCCACAACAAAGAAGCCGTGGGCAGTGGCACAACAAAAAAAGCCCCCCCTGCTTTGCCTGCCAGCACGATGCCCCTAACTCCCCCTATCACACCACCAGGAACACCTCTCGCTTCTCCCACTGCATCACCTCCTGTTTCTCCACCTGTGTCGCCTCCAACATCGCGACCGACGTCGCCGATTCCCGTGTCGTCAGATGACAGCTCAAGCTCAGAGTCAGAATCGGAATCTGAATCTGACGGCTCTTATCTATCAAGTTTGTTGTCAGGCGTTGAATCAGAGGCAAGCAGCTCCTCATCCAGTTCAGAGTCAGAACCTGAACCTGAAAGCGACACAGAGTCTGGCGCATCGTCTGATTCAGAAGAGCCTGCGGCGCCTGTGCCATTGCCCATTACCAGAACGCCGGCGGCCATGAATCTGTCGACAGACTATTACCTCAGTACGCCTGGATCGGCCACAACGTCCGCTGACCAATCACCTCATTCGGCACGAGCAAGCCGTTTAAGGCCCACCGCTGTGCCTTTTGATATTGCTGCCACAACGGTTGTGCCGCGGCCGGCAGCCCTTGTGGCAAGCCCAGCGCGCCCGACAGAGCGTGCAGATCTGACGACAGATTATTATTCGAGCACCGATGCAAGCTCAGAGTCAGAGCATGAATCAGAGAATAACGGGTCTGCATCTGATGTAACGTCACTTTCAAGCACTCATGTGTCGTCAGCAGCATCCTCTCCCCGGCGACGAGCGTCCCCGCAATCTTTAAGAAGCCGGCGCGCCTTATGGCGACTGACACCCAGGCAGCGCACAACCCCGGGACATACAAGCACGCCAGCAGCTGACGGGACGCTTTCGCCAAATGCAGCAAACAATCTGCTTGACGCGTTTTTGTCACCCATTCCAAAGTCCCCTGAGCGTGAAGGCACACCCACTCAATCACCTCTGCACCAATCGACGGTGATCTCAAGCTCTTTTCATGATGCCTCGCTGGGGTGTTCTCCCTTATCCAGCTCTGGTGAGGATTTTAAGCCTGAACCTGAATCTGACAACGCAAGTAACGCTGTGGAATCATCGGCCAGCACGCCCAAAAGGCGGGCAAGGTACGAAAACCTCTCTGATATTTGGTCGCCAATCGAAACGTCCCCGGCATCCAAATCGCTTCTTGTGGTGGCCTCGCCTGCGCGTGGCTTTCAATCAGACCCAAGCAGTTTTTTGAATACGACGCGCTCGCCTGATAAAATGCGTGCAAACCAAACACCCAAAACGCACAACACAAGTTTGCAGGCTGTGCCAGCATACGATGATGAAGCCCAGGTGGCAGGTGCGGTAAGGATGGTTTTGTCGCAGCGAACCAATCTTCATCCAAACGCGCCCCTGTCGCCTAAAAATGGACGAAGCACAACGCATCGTCGCAAAAAGATGCGGCGCACACTGGATGTGACGTCGCCATCCTTCGGGCCGTCTTATGCCCAGATGGTCAGTAAAAACGCATCGCCCGAAACCAAAGTGCCTTTAACACCAACTGATGGGCGCCGGTGGTCACAACCCACAACACCTACTACCGGTCTAAAAGACGCACAGATGCAGCCATCACCCGCAGCCCAAACGCCCAAGGCGCCCACACAACCAAGATCACCGAATACAGAAGAGTTATTTGCGGCAACGCAAGCACGGCTATCACCGGGTACGCTTGATACAGAACGTCGTGAAAAGCTGGCATCGTTGGCGGCACGGGTTCGATATGTTGATGTAGAGCAATTAGACGTGTTGAAGGCTGAAGGCAGGCCTTATGGACTTAAGGTGACAGACGAGCGCACAACAACAGTGTTGCCTTTGAAACAACCGTCAAAACTTAAGGTGACAGACGAGCGCACAACAACAGTGTTGCCTTTGAAACAACCTTCAAAACCTAAGAGCTTTCAGCCAGAACCTGGCAATGCGGAGTCGGAGGATTATGTGCAAATGGATCCCCTGACCCCTAAGTTTGACCCGGATGCAACGCCCAGAACACCTGAGTTTTTGGGACCTGTGATGAACGAAAGGCCTGTGCCCGGTGCGCACAAACAAACGCCACGGCGAAAAGCAACTGTTCATTCAGAGGTCTTGACTCCAAGAAGAGAGTTTCAAGGTCGCCTTCATGACGCCTTAAGGGGTGCAAAAAGCAAGCGCGCGAGAGGTAAAGTGGTTGCGCGGTTTCAAAAAGAAGCTGAAGCCATCGGTGTTGAGATCATCAACACCAAAAACGGCATCGAGTGCGTTAACAGAAAAGTCAAAGGGCTTGGTCCTTTGCAAAGCTTAGTGCACAGCCCTAAAACAGCTTTTTGGCACCATGCAAAAGATAAACTAGATAAAGCCCGAACAAACAAAGAGAAAACAGCTGTTTTTAACAATCTAACGTTAGATGCGCCTGTTCTGGGTTTTAAAGTGACGGGCAATCCAGATAACTTTAGTATTGAGGAAAAAAGCGCCATCAGTCAAAAAGCACCGCCTTCGAGCTCTTTGAGTCCAACACCGTTCTCAAAACGTACGTGGGCAGATGTGGCTAAATCGCCGCCAACGCCTGGTGCAAAAATTCTGCATGGCCCTGAGAAAAAAGCGGCCACAGCGCCTTCCTTACCCAGCATCAGTGCAAACAGCAGCTTTCAGGTGCCAGAAGCCTTGTCAGCCAGCGGCTTTTTGGAAGAGTCGACAGATTTTGTCAACATGAGCGATGCAAGCAGCTGTCCGGCCAGTGCCGCAGGAAATCGCTCGGTGAATACCAGCACAGCTAGTGATCGTCACTTGGCCAATTTGCATGCACGCACCGCAACCGATGGCAGCGCACAGAAAAAACAGACGCCAAGGAAGCCCTCTTCTTTACGCCAGCAGGTGCTGAGCCCTCGCCAAGGCTCTCCCCTTAAAAGGGCGACGACGGCATCTGTGGCAACGCCTTCCGCGGCAACGACGCCGTCTAAGCTTTCTTATGCACAAATGGCCGCATCACCACCATCGCCCGCTGCCAAAATTCTGTATGGACCCGAGAAAAAAACCGCAGTTTCTTCGGCATCACCGCCAATGGGTCAATCAACGCCAATGACAAAAACGCCCAAAGCGGCTGCGGCGTCCTTTAACGATGCTTTTGCGTCTCAGCGAGATCGCCTTAACCGCGAGCTGCATCAAAGATGGGCATCAAAAAACCGCACACAGCCAGGTAAAAGCAATGTGGGGAAAGAGATGGGCCCTGGTATTGTGTTGAATGCCGCAAAGCAGCCCCTGGCAACAGCTGACTCACAAGAAGAGGCAAAAGAAGGGAAGGCGAAGGGCAGCTCACCTTACATGCGTTCAAATGGTCGGGACGGCGCGTATATTAGTTTGCGCTCAAGTGTTGATCGCGCTGTCAGTATGGCTGGCAGAACAGGCCCTGTTGATCGCAGTTTGCGGGGCGCTGAACGCTCGGCTGCGGTAAGAGATCGCTTTAGGGCTGCGGTGGGGCGCGTGATTCTTAGAAACCGCGCTGCAAAAAATGGCACAAGAATGTTAAGTGTGCACCGTGATATCAGCCGGGGACGTGGCCCCAGCAGTACGTGGTCACGCCCCAGTCGTCGTGACTAGGGCGATGACGCACGCTTTGGGTTAGCTTTGCCTTAGTTTTTGCCTTTAGAAGACAGCTCTTCGGCTTCTTTAAGGCCTTCGTCAAAACGTTGACGGTAGTTGTTAAAAACCTTTGAAGCTGATTGCGAAAACAAGTCGGTGACCTGCTTGCAGTGAGACATCGAGCGATCAAATGATGTTTTGACTTTCTCCATGGCCGCAGCGGATGTGGCCGCGCCCTTTTCGGGGTTCATTTGCGCCACGAATGATTTGGTATAGTTTGACATCTCATCAAACGAATGCCGCACGTACTGGTTGTTCAATGATACCAGGTCTTTCACCAGTTCGGCCGCGGTTTGTTGGGCTTGGCGAATGGTGTCCATGTTTTTGCGATGGCTGGCCAGCAAGGCTTCGATGGGAAGAGACTTGGATGAAAAGCTGCCCCAGTTAAAGGCGCTTTTGCTGTGGCCGCTATCGGCCTTGTGTGTCGAGCCCTGTGCCCGATCGTTGGCATCGAATGTTGTCATGATGTTTCCCCTTACGTGGCTCTGCAACTTTTTAAGACGACAGATGTGTGTCGAAGATCTTTCCCTTAATCTGTAGCACAAATGCTGCCAAAAGCGCTTTGATCTGACGGCACCTTTGTTAAAGGTTGTTTTGTTAAAGGATTTTTTTTGGTTTTTGCAAAAGGCGCTCGCCCGCTGACCTAGACAAGGTCGCTGACAAACGCCACCAGCGAAGGGTCTTGGATGCGCCTTGTTAAAAGGGGCGTTGTGTGCGAAAGATCGGCTGTATCATCCGCAAGCCAACAGGGCAAAGCCTGCACATAAGCGCCCGTTAAAAAAAGGGTTTTTGAAAGTGTTTCAAGAGGTGTTAGGTTCGCTCTTTGTTGCACCATGGCATAAAAGTTCCAATAAATATGCTGGGTTTGATAAAACAGCAGCGAGGGGTTCTGCGGGCTTTGGTGATAAGCTTTGCGCAACACCCCTTTAAAGGGCGCAAGTAGATCAAAGCGCGCCATCCAGCATTCCATCCAAAAGCCATCATCTTCAAGATCAGCGCACAAGCGCGCGTGCGCACACAAAGCAGGCTCTAGAAGAGCTTTGATGGCTTCCAGCGTTTCTTGCAGCGTCACCTTTGATGGCACCAGCTGCGCATCATTCAACAAAACATCAAGGGTGCCAAAAAGTTTTTGCAGCTCAGTTTCGGCCGTGCGCGTGCTTTGGGTCATGACATGGCGCCTTTTGTGTGTTTGAAACCCTTTTATACACAAGTGTTTAAGCAATGATAAGCCCTTTTACGTGCGCCAAAGCTTGAGGACGTGCGTCTTCATGACTTGAGCCGATATAACGGATTAAGAATGTAAGCTTTGTCTTACAACGGGGTCCAAGAGCGCAAAAACGATTTCATGCGGCTCACCATGTTTGATCAGTAGATTCCTTCTTGCCAGAAAGTGTGGTTTGCACCTCAATGTCTTGCTCATCGCCATTTCCCATGTTGACCTCACATACCATGATCAAAGGTAGAAAAAATGGCTTTTTTTGTGTATTGCACAGTACGCTTTGTCACATCATCATGTTTATGAAAAAGCGTCACAGGGTGCAAATTTCTAAGTCCCCTAAGCGATGGAAGGTCTTTGATCGTGTCAAAAACAGCGCGCTTTGGATGTTTGAACTGTCATGCAGGTCTGCGCTTAAAAAGCATGGGGATTCGTATGTGGCGTTTCCTTATGATTATATCTTTTCTACTACTCAGCGCCTGTACCCATTATAATGAGCAACAAGGGTATGTTATTTTGGGCGATCAAAAAAGTAACAGGGTGTGGGTATATCTTTGTGGATTAACACGTCAGTGGGACAGCTCTGAAGAAAGAAGCAATAGAAAAATTCTAGAGCAAATTGCAAATAAAGAGCATATAAAAGTTGTGGCCAGAAAGCCTTTTGCGAGATGTAGCCAATTCGATGACAAATTGTGCTGGCCTCATGACACCCAAGAGCAAGTGAAAAATACATATGCCAACATCAACCATGTCATTTCTGGCTACGATATTGATGGTTTTATTGGTTTTTCAAACGGTGCCTTCTTCTTAAATAAGGCAGCTCAAGAAATTGCTTTAAATAAGCCAATCATCTCTATAGGCGGCGCTGGATATTTTGATTCGGAAAAGGATATCGACACGAGAATATACCTCATCATTGGCAAGCAAGATCATTCTCACTATGAAAACGCAATATTATTTCACAAGCGAGCCAATAAATATAAACATGATAGTGTACAACTCATGACTCATGATAGCGGCCATGTGATGCCAGAAGATATTATTAGGCAAGTGATTCATGATCTGAATCAACAGGCAGGAGTGAGCTATGAGTCAAAATAATTACCATATTACAACAATAGACCAATTACCCGATGAGGTAGAAAATTTGATTCACCGTGGCCATGTACAAGATGAAGCAGATAATGGCGTTGTCTGTCATTATAAGAAATTTGCACTAGTGGTAAAAGATGGCGAAGAAGAAATAGTTGGTGCCCTTCAAGCTTATACCGCTTTTTCTGAAATTTATGTTGATGATATTTGGGTTTCGCCTAGCGCTCGTCATAACGGCTTGGGGCGAAAATTGCTGCAGGAATTAGAAACTCAGTTTAAAGGCCAAGGCTACAATAACATCAATTTAGTAACAAGCCATTTTCAGGCACCTGATTTTTATAAAAAATGTGGATTTACAGAGGAGTTTACACGAGCAAATAAGAAAAACCCAAAATTAAGCAAAACGTTTTTTGTAAAATATTTTGATGAAGAAAACCAATTCCAAGGCGTTTTAAAAGTTAGCTAATGAGCGAGCAACATTTCTGCTCACAACTCCTAAAAACTATATCCGGTACTCCAACATCTTCTATATATCCTTCAGACCACAGGGAAGCTCCTCATTTTTAAGGGCTGTATGCGTTTCAAGGGGCAGGCCCATACGCCTTAGCATTTGGTAGCAATAAGATTCAAACTGAGCGTGTTGCTTGCCCTCAAGCCTGTAATGCTTTGAGCGCTCAAGCCACTTCTTTCTAAGAGAGTCGTATGTTTCAGCAGTTTCATCCATAATATATCGCGGTTTACCACTGGGAAGGCGTTCCTTTGCCATGTAATGAAAGATTCCGCAACACTCGCTAACACCACCGCAAGCGCTATAGTCAAAATGCTCTGCTGCTTTTTTGTAGCGTTGATATGCTCTTATGAGGTTTTGGATATGTGTATTGTCAGCATTCGTTTTATATCTTCTACGTTCAAACTTGTTGTATGCAGCAAACCCAAGGCGCGTTTCAAAACAGAAGAGCCCAAGCTTAATTTTTTTTTTTTACGTGTTCTTTTGAATGCCTTCATCCCATGTACAGTGGGCATAAGGTGCAAGAGCGTTCCAATCACATAAGTTTTTAAGCTGTGCTTTGGATGCCTGCAAGCTTCCATACAAAACCTTGATAAAATTGCGTATCAGCACATAGTTTGCTTGACTTTGCAAGTGTCGGTACCGTGCACTTTCGGGCAAATTATCAGCTGCGGGGTCAATGATGATAGTATGTCCTCTGCTCTCACAGTTGTGGTAACTGACCTTAAGAAACAAGGAAAAAAAGATAAAACCTGCAAGGGGTTGTAAAGCCGTGTGGCCTCAAACAACGCAAAGGTGGCAAAACGCCGCTTGATATACGTATGCTTAAATCGCAAGGCCCGCAAACGTTTTGTTGCAACTTGCATCGCATCAGAAAGTTCTCTTTGGTCCGTTGCGAATTCATAGAGTGGATACAAGGTGTGCAGGATCATTTTTTGATAGGGTTTTGTGAAGGCGGCGTTCCACAAAGCATGTGATAGCACGGCAAAGAAGGCTTTTTGGGGAACGCCTGCTCATCAGACACCATTAAAGAAGATAAATCTTTGCCATACAAGGGGAGTGTACGTGCTGTCTTCCCACTGCTTAAGGTTTCTATGGGGAAATGGCAGCATGTAAGTCTAATTTCTTTTCAGAAATCATCATCCCGGTGATAAGCGAATCAATTTTTTCAAAGAGCTCAAACCGCTGCTGCAGGGCATGATTTTTGTGAAATGTGAAAAATGCTGAAACACTTGGTGATAGTGGTACGCTCGAGAGGATTCGAACCTCCGACCCCAGGATTAGGAATCCTGTGCTCTATCCAGCTGAGCTACGAGCGCGCCTTGCAGCTAAGATACTACAAGCAGGGCAAAGACGCCAAGGCTGTTTCCCAAAACGTTTCTTCTGCCCTGATGCACGTTAAGACAAGTTTTGTGTTGTACACACCAACGTAAGAGATGCTTTTGACACCGATTGACAAAATAAATATTTGATTTAATAGTATTTTTATAGTCAAAAAATTGGAGATTTTGTTTTGCGGTCTCTTTTGCTGGGCGCTAACGTTACTGACAGGCGTTTTTTAAGATACTTTCTTGTTTTTTTGTTGGTGGTGGCCTGTGCGGTGGGCGGCGTTTTTCTGGCTAAAGCGTGG
>JBAJNL010000035.1:0-14511 GCA_036881885.1 Holosporaceae bacterium | reverse complement strand
GATATGGTTTGAAAGGTCTGTCATTGACAAAAGGTCCTGAGACGCGCTCTATTAAAAGAAAGAGTGGCAGGGCCTTTTTGGCGCGTCAAGCCCTAAAAGGTGATGCAGACTGTTAAAAAGTAACGATAAGAGTTTGTTAATGCGGGCGTGGTGGAATTGGTAGACACGCTAGACTTAGGATCTAGTGACATTTGTCATGGGGGTTCAAGTCCCTCCGTCCGCACCATGTGGTTTTATTGTAAGGAGCAAGGAAGTTAAAGCGTTATGACAGCAAAGGAGCTTGCATCAGAAGGTTTGCGGCGTAAAATACAGTTTTCGCCCAAGAAAGAGGATGTGGATGCCGCACTGACGGCTTTTTTAAAAGAAAAGGCCCGTGTGCATAAAGCCCCTGGTTTTCGTGCGGGCAAGGTTCCTTTTGAGATGGTGCGCAAGCAGTTTTTGCCCGAAGCGCTAGACTATGCCATTAACACACTGGTTAAAAAAGAAACCGATGCGTTTTTAAAGGATAAAAAAGAGACGCCCTTACAGCGTCCCGTCTATAATCTGACCTCAAAACCTACAATGGAGGCGCCAGAGAAGGCGCTTGTTTTTGAAATCACTTATGAGTGCATTCCTCAATTGCCTGCGGTGTCTTATGACGCGTTGTCGCTGACAAAAGTGATTGCGGACATTAAAGAAGGTGATATCAAAGAGCTGGTGGATGAGTGGGTTAAACAAAACGTAAAGGTTGTGCCACTGACCGAGCAACGCGCCTCGCAGCAAGGTGATGTGCTTGTGGTGAACGTTGAAGTGTCACCACCTCAGGCTGAACCGCACAAAATGGATGCGCTTTCTTTTTTTCTTGACGAAAAAGAGCTGGGTGCTGATTTGTTTAAAGCTTTGTTGAACGTTAAAAAAGGCGATGTTGTCTCGCGCAAGACATTTATTCCCAAAGATCATTCGGATAAAGCGGTGGCGGGTAAAAAGTTGCCGACAACCTATGAGATCGTCGATATCAAAAAGCGTGTGCCGTTAGAAGGCGCCAAGGATCTGCCCGAGCTTTTAGGGCTTAAGAATGAAGAAGACGTCAAAAGCAAAGCAAAAGACATTTTGGGCCAAAAAGCTAAAGAGCTTGAATTCTTGTGGCTTAAAAGGCAGGTGCTTGATTATTTTGCCTCTCAGTATGATTTTGAGTTGCCCCAAAGTTTGGTGGATGCCGAATTTAACAAACTGTGGCAGGAAGCATCGCGTGATATCGAGGGTGCGTTGTTAGGTAAAGCGAACGCCAAGGAAGCTTCCAAGCCTTCGACAGCAGATCGCGAGGCAGCCTTTAAAGAAGCTTTTGATAAAACAGAAGACGACACAAAAGCCTTTTTAAAAGAAGTGGCAAAGCGGCGTGTCAAATTGGGTTTTGTGCTTTCTGAAATGGGCAAAAAGCTTTCAGTGTCTATTTCTGATGACGAAACACGCGATCTTTTGATTGCTGAAATGCATCGCTATAAAGGGCAAGAAAAACAGGTGGCCGCTTTTTATCAGCGCTCGCCCGAGGCGCTGGCCGCTTTAAAAGCACCGCTTTTTGAGAAAAAAGTGGTGGAGGCGCTTTTACAGCAAAAGCCGCCCGCTCATGAAAAGAAGCTGTCGCTTAGAGAAATTGAAGAGCGGCTTGAAGATCAAAAACTTTTTGAAAAGGTGGCCTAATCGTTAGCAAGAAAAAGATAGAAACGAAGGGTAACAAAACGCAACACAAAAGAGGGTGCTCTTTTGTGTGTTGCTTTAAGGTTTGAACGAAGGAGAACAGGGTTATGATGGCACATCAACAGCTTATTCCAATGGTTGTCGAGCAAACGGCGCGAGGCGAGCGTTCGTATGATATTTTTTCTCGGCTTTTAAAAGAACGTATTATCTTTTTAACCGGCGCCATTCATGACGAGGTCGCAAGCCTTGTGTCGGCGCAGCTGCTCTTTTTAGAGTCAGAGGATATGAACAAGGATATCTTCATGTACATTAATTCGCCAGGGGGTGTGGTGACCGCAGGTTTGGCGATTTTTGATACCATGAATTATATCAAACCAGACGTGGCAACGCTTTGCATTGGACAGGCTGCTTCTGCGGCCTCTTTGTTGTTATGCTCGGGCGCTAAAGGCAAGCGCTTTGTGCTGCCTAACAGTCGTGTGATGATCCACCAACCGTTGGGGGGTGTGCAAGGGCAAGCAACCGATATCGAAATTCATGCAAAAGAAATTTTGGATATGAAAAAAAGCTTGAACACCATTTATAAAAACAACACTGGTCAATCATTGAAAGTGATTGAAGAGCACATGGAGCGAGATAAGTTCTTCAGAGCAGAAGATGCTGTTGCTTTTGGTTTGGCGGACAAGGTCGTGTCTGCGCGCCATGTCACCAAGAAATCTTAGAAAAAGGGCAGTGCTTTCAAGGCGAAAAGTTTTTTTTTGGGCTTGTTTGAATCCCGTTAAGTTTCGTCTTCCTATAATAAGGAACAGTGTCGATGATTGTTTTAGATGAGAAATATGGTTTTTGGTGTGTTGGGTAAAGGTGTCGGACTATGATTAAACAGGGCGGATCAGACGTGGACAGTGTACTTTGTTGTTCTTTTTGCGGAAAAGATCAGCGGGAAGTTAGGAAGCTTATTGCAGGGCCGACTGTGTTTATCTGTGATGAGTGTGTTGACCTTTGTTCAGATATTATACGTGAAGAAGAGCGGCAGAATTTTAAATCAAATAACGGCTCTATTCCTTCGCCCAAAGAGTTGCGTAAAACGCTTGATTCCTATGTTGTAGGGCAAGAAAAAGCCAAGCTGATTCTCTCGGTTGCTGTGCACAATCACTATAAGCGTTTGCATTGCTTTGGCAGCAGTGATGTTGAGCTTACAAAATCTAATGTTTTGCTTTTAGGGCCCACAGGTTCAGGTAAAACCCTTTTGGCGCAGACACTTGCGCGCACACTCAACGTGCCTTTCACGATGACAGATGCCACAACGCTGACAGAAGCCGGCTATGTGGGTGAGGATGTCGAGAATATTATTCTTAAGTTGTTGCAGGCTGCAGATTATGATGTTGAGCGCGCCCAAAAAGGCATTGTGTACATTGACGAAATCGATAAGATCTCGCGCAAATCAGATAACCCATCTATTACGCGCGATGTTTCAGGCGAGGGTGTGCAGCAAGCATTGCTTAAAATTATGGAGGGCACAACAGCGTCAGTGCCACCACAAGGTGGGCGCAAGCATCCGCAGCAAGAGTTTTTGCAAATTGATACCACGAATATTCTGTTTATTTGCGGTGGGGCGTTTTCGGGTCTTGAAAATGTGATTGCCCGTCGTCGTGAGCGCTCGTCCATTGGATTTGAAGCTAAAATTGCCTCTCGCGCCAGTGATGAAAAAGATGCTATCTTGCACAAAGTCGAGGCAGCGGACCTGGTTAAATTTGGCCTGATTCCTGAATTTGTGGGACGCTTGCCTATCTTGGCAACGCTTGAGCATCTTGATGAAAAAGCGCTGATCGAGGTTTTAACACAGCCAAAAAACGCCATCGTCAAGCAGTTTAAAAAACTTTTTGATATGGAAGATGTGCGTCTTGAGTTTACCGATGAGGCCCTAACGGCCATTGCCCAAAAAGCCATGAAACGCAAAACAGGTGCCCGAGGCCTTAGATCAATTTTAGAGGGGATTTTGCTGAACACAATGTACGAGCTGCCCTCGCTTAAAAATGTTGATGAGGTGGTTGTGAATCTTGATTGTTTAAAAAAGCAAAAAGATCCACTGATCATTTACGCTTCTAAAACACCTGAAAAGAAAGCTTTGAAGGGACGCTCGTAAACGCCTTGTCAGTGGTTGTTTTAAGCAAACATCTTGAGATTTTTTATTTTTTGTGTCATAGATAGAAAGGTCTTTATCCTAATCATAGGAGGAGTCTTCGGCTCGCATGTCCCGTCACAAAAACGCCCCCGAGAATTTAAAAGAAGCCAAAAATTTGTCTGAATCATTTGAAAAAAAGACCGTTGAATCCACCCCTGATGACGTATCAGGAAAGGGTGGGGGGAATCCTCCTTTTTTACCCGTTCTTGCCTTGCGTGACATTGTGGTTTTTCCACACATGGTTGTGCCTTTGTTTGTGGGGCGTGATAAATCTGTGCGTGCCATTCAATCGGTGGGCGAAGATCGCCAGGTTGTTTTGCTGTCGCAAAAAGATCCTTTGCTGAACCAGCCCACCCAAGACACCTTATTTTCAGTGGGAACGCTGGGCACCATTTTACAGGTTTTAACGCTAGCCGATGGAACGGTGAAAGCCTTGGTGCAAGGCAAAAAGCGCGTACGCGTGAAAGCCTTTAAAGAAGAAGATTCGTTCTTTTCGGTTCAAGTTGAGCCCTTTGAAGAAATTGGTGCCTCAGAAGAGCTTCTTGAGCCCTTAAGGCGCACGCTGCTGCGTGAGTTTGAAAACTATATGAAAATCTCTCGCCGCAATCCCTCGGATGTGCTGGGATCGGTGGAGCAGATCAAAGATCCAAGCAAACTTGTTGATACCATTGGTGGGCATATTCCTCTGAAAAACATCAGACTGAAGCAGTACTTGCTAGAAGAAGCCTCGCTTGTAAAGCGCGTTGAGCTTTTGATTGGCTATATTGACGCTGAAGTTGAAATGTTTCAGGCAGAAAAGCGCATTAAAAGCCGCATTAAGAACCAGGTAGAAAAAAATCACCGCGATTATATCTTAAGCGAGCAAATGAAGGCCATTCAGCGAGAGTTGGGGCAAGGAGACGACGGCCTTGGCGAGTTTGAAGAGCTTGAGGCCCAAATCAAAAAAACAAAGCTTTCAAAAGAGGCCTCGCAAAAAGCAACGGCTGAGATGAAAAAGCTGCGCCACATGAATCCGATGTCGGCCGAGGCAACGGTGATTCGCAACTATCTTGATGTGCTTTTAGGCTTGCCTTGGGATAAGCACGTTAAAATTCAGCGTGACCTTAAAAAGGCCGAGGGTGTTTTGAATAAAGAGCATTATGGCCTTGAGAAAATTAAAGAGCGTATTCTTGAATACCTTGCGGTGAATGCCCGTGTTGAAAAAGTCAAAGGACCCATTTTGTGCCTTGTGGGCCCGCCGGGTGTGGGTAAAACCTCTTTGGCCAAGTCGGTCGCGCGTGCCACAGGTCGCAAATTTGTGCGCATCGCTTTGGGCGGCATTCAAGATGAAGCCGAAATCCGGGGCCATCGTCGCACCTATATTGGCTCGATGCCTGGCAAAATCATTCAGGCGCTGAAAAAAGCGAAGTCATCGAATCCGCTTATTTTGCTTGATGAGATTGATAAAGTGGGTGCCAGCTTTCGGCGCGATCCGGTGTCGGCGCTTTTAGAGGTTTTGGATCCCGAACAAAACGAAAGCTTTCAAGACAACTATCTTGAGGTGGGCTTTAACCTGTCGCGCGCTATGTTTGTGGCCACAGCCAACAGCATGCAAATGCATCCGGCGCTTTTAGATCGCATGGAAGTGGTGCGTCTTTCGGGGTATACCGAAGATGAAAAGGTGCATATTGCTGAAAAGCATCTTGTGCCACGGCAGCTTGAACTGAACGGTCTTAAAAAGGCAGAATTTTCGCTGTCTCCATCAGCCATTCGTCAGTTGATTCACATTTATTGTAAAGAGGCGGGTGTGCGTAACCTTGAGCGCTCAATTGGCTCGCTTGCGCGCAAAACGGTGCGCCTTATTGATGGCAAGAAAAAGAAGTCACTTGCGGTGACAACGCAAAATTTAGCAAAGTACGCCGGTGTGCCCCCTTATCATCGTGAAGCAGCCAGCTTGGATAACGCGGTTGGTGTGACCAAAGGCCTTGCATGGACCGAGGTAGGCGGAGAATTGCTGAGTATTGAGGCCGTCATCTTGCCAGGCAAGGGCAAAATGCTGACCACGGGTAAGTTGGGCGAGGTGATGCAAGAGTCTATTCAGGCTGCGGCCAGCTTTGTGCGGTCTCGCGCGGTGGCTCTTGGCATTAAGCCCTCATTGTTTGATAAGCGTGACATTCACGTGCACGTGCCCGAAGGTGCCACACCCAAAGATGGCCCGTCGGCAGGCATTGCCATGTGTACGTCGATTGTCTCGGTGCTAACGGGCATTGCCATTCGCGGAGACGTGGCCATGACGGGTGAGATTAACCTGCGTGGATGCGTGTTGCCGATTGGCGGTTTAAAAGAAAAGCTGTTAGCGGCGTTGCGTAACAACATTAAAACGGTCTTCATTCCCAAAGATAACGCAAAAGATCTGGAAGAAATTCCCGCAAATGTGAAAAAAGGTCTTGAGATTGTGACCGTTTCAACGGTGGAAGAAGTTTTGCAGCGCGTGCTAACAAAGCCACTGAAGCCCATTGTGTGGACCGACGAAGACCAGCGTTGTTTGGATGAAAGCCTTAGCGCCTTTCGTGCACCGCCTTTAGCGGCCGCAAAGCCTAGCCCGTCCCCGTCACATTCGGAAACGCCCTTACAGCACTAATCTTTTGACCTAAGGTTTTGCGTTTGAAACGTCGGCTTTTTGCAAATCATCACGTGTGCGTGAACCTGTGCAAAACATGGTGGTACGCAATTGGGCCTCAAAAAGTGTGACCACATCATCAATGGCCTTAGAAGATTGCACGGCTGCTTTTAAGAAGGGTGCGGCCATGCCCACCAGGTGCGCGCCTAAATGAAAGGCTTTGGCGGCCTCAATGCCCGAGCGTATGCCGCCGCTGGCAATCAGTTGTGTGGTAGTTAAAGCTTGCTTGACCATCTCAAGTGACTGTTTGGTCGGAATGCCCCAATCAATAAAGCTGTGGGCCAGGCGTTTATGCAGATCTGTTGGGGCTCTAAAGGCCTCTACCTCAGACCACGAGGTGCCGCCGGCACCGGCAATATCAAAACCCTGAACGCCCACCTGTGCAAGATGTGTGGTCACCTTTTTTGAAAAACCATAGCCTACCTCTTTGCAGAAAACAGGCACCTGCACGCAGCGGACCACGCGTTCAATCTTGGGCAACAAGGCGGCCCAGTTGGTGTCGCCCTCTTTTTGAAGCATTTCTTGCAAGGGGTTAAGGTGCAGCACCAAGGCATCAGCCTCACAGCTGTCGACAAGGCGTTGGCAATCTTCAGGGCGCACACCATAATTCAGTTGCACTGCGCCCAAGTTGGCTAACAAAAGGGGCAGCCGAGGCGCTGTCTTGCGCATAGCAAACGATGCCAACGTTTCAGGTTTTTCATGCAAAACACGCATCGAGCCAAGGCCCATGGCCAAGCCCCTTTCTTCTGCCACCACAGCAAGACGCTGATTGATTTGTTGTGCTTGGGGCGTGCCGCCAGTCATGCCAGAAATCAAAAGGGGTATCTTGAGCTTTTGATTTAAAAAAGTAACGGATGTATCAACCTCTCTCGCATCTATTTCAGGCAGGGCTTGGTGTACAAAATGAAGCTGCTCAAAACCAGATGGCAGTGCTGATGTGACCTTTTCGTGCACATTAATGTGAATATGCTCTTCTTTACGCGTTTGCGTGCTCATGGGGGGCCTTTCGTGTGACACTTTTCAGCATAAAGTGTAAGTTCCCTGTGCGCCAAGGGCGTTTTTGTTTGCACGTCATCCTTTCTTCACTCTTTTTTATCTTTTATAGATAAAAATAAACCAAAAGCCTTTGAGTTAGGGTGGGGTATGCAGAACAAAAAACTGGCAGATAAAAGTGTGCAAAAGGTGTCTTGGTTAAAGGGGCGTTTGTACAGTGGTGAAAGAAATGAGACAAAGCAGTCACTGTCTTTTTTGCATCCCATGTTGTTGGCGGCTATGTTTTGGAAGTGCTGCGTGATTGCCATCGGTGTGCTTTGCTTGCTTGCACAAGGGGTTCGCGCTGAAGATCTGGAGCTTAATCTGTCGAATAATGCCGCTGTTGATCCCATCAATTGGGATTCGGTGAAAACGGCATTAGGCGGGCGACCTGCAACAGATTATGATGTTATTATCATTCACAATCGGCCCTTGCCGACGATACCCAGCTGGATTTTCTCCAAAATGTCTCACATTAAGAAACTGGAGCTTACAGGTAATCAGATTCGCGAGATTCCTTCTGAGATTGGTCAGCTGACGCAGTTAACGCTTTTAAATCTAGCCGGGAATAAGATTACAAAGCTGCCTCAAAGTATTGGCAACCTTGTTAACTTGGAAGTACTTGGGATGACGGGCAATGCTTTGAAAGACATTCATGGTGTTGAAAAATGTGTTAGGTTGAAAGAGCTTTATTTAAATGACAACTCACTAGAAGATTTACCTGATGACATAGGCAACTTGGCTTCTTTGCAAAAGTTATATTTGCGCGGGAGCTCTTTACGTTTGTTGCCACGCAGTATTAAAGAGTGCAACGATTTAACAGTGCTAGATTTAACGCAGAATTCTTCGTTTTTAGAAAAAAGTGAAGGAGCGTACCTTGGTAAAAAAGATTTGAAAGCATTTTTTGGTGAGCGCGTTCGGTTCTAGGGTTATTCAAAGCGTGGTAACACATAGGTGGGGGCGTCTTTAAACGTTTTAAGCAATGTTTGAAGTGCTTTGCCGGCATCATCGTTAAAAAGCTCTTGGTGAACACCCGTTGTGGTAATCAATGCGCTTTGAAGGCCAGCTGCGGCGGCGCCTTTGATGTCTGTCCACATGGAATCGCCGATAGCTAAAATATGCTCTTTGGGCGCGTCGATTTGTGCCAGTGCCCACGTGTAAAAAGGCAAGTGTGGTTTGCCATGCCACAAGACCGTGCCGCCCATTTGTGCATACATGGCAGCAAGCGAGCCACCACAGATCAGTGTTTGGCCCTGAATGATGACATAAGGGTCCGAGTTGGCGCAAACCGCCGTCAGGTTTTTGGCTTTTATCTCTTGCAGCAGGCTTTCATAATCTTCGGCCTGGTCGTTGGGGTCATTGGGGCCGGTTAGCAGCACAAAGTCTGCTTGATCTAACGCGGTGACCGCTTTAAATGGTAAACCTGCAAGCACGGCATGAGCGGGAACACCAATATGAAAGTAATGCTGACCCAGCGCCTTATAGGGCGCTTTCTGTGTTTCAAAACAATGTCTGACCTCTTGCCCTGACGAAAAGATCGCCTCATACAAAGAAGGCTGAATGCCTTGCAATGCCAGTGTTTCTTGTATTTTGTGTGCAAGGCGTGGCGCATTTGAAAAAAGGTAAACCTTTTTGCCTGCAGCTTTCAGCGCCTCAAGGCATTGAATGGCGTGTGGAAAGGCAGGGCCGCCTGCGTGCAGCACGCCATAAATATCAAGCAAAACGTGTGTAAAGCGCGTTTGAATGGCTGACAACGAAGACAGCAGCTGTGGTGTGTTTGACATGGCGCTTGACCCCTCCCTAGAAATGGATTCCCCGTCCCATAGCGGCCAGCACGGATTCGTGAACGGCCTCTGAAAGGGTGGGGTGTGGAAAAATGGTTTGTGCCAGATCTTCATCCGTGAGCTCGGCTATTTTGGCAAGGCTCAGTGTGGCCACAAGCTCGGTCACACCAGGGCCAATCAGGTGCGCGCCCAAAAGCGCGCCTGTTTTGGCATCAAGAATGGTTTTAATCCCGCCTTGTCTGGCATGCATAGACAACGCTTTGCCGTTGGCCATCAAGGGAAACGTTCCGACCTTTAAAGAAAAGCCTTTCGCTTTGGCCTGTGGTTCGGTAAGGCCGATGCTGGCAATTTGTGGCGAGCTATAAACGCAGGTTGGGATGTTTTCTTTGGCGATACCGTGCGCCTTTTGTCCTGCAAGGTGTTCGGCAACCATGATGCCTTCGTGGCTTGCTTTGTGTGCCAGCCAGGGCTCATCAATCACATCACCAATGGCGTAAATGTTTTTTTGCGAGGTCTCACACATCTGATTGACTTTAATGCGGCCACGTTGCGTTTCAATGCCAAGGGTTTCAAGGCCTATGTTCTCGATGTTGGCTTTCACACCAACGGCCAAAAGAAGCGCTTCGCTTTGCAGGGTTTTGCCGTCATCCATCGTGAGGATGCACTGTCCCTTTTCAACTTTTGACGACAGGACGCGGTGTTTCAAATAGCAGTTGATGCCACGTTTTTGGAAGGCCTTTAGCAGCTCATCCGAAAGAAAGGGATCGGCGGCTGGCAGCAGTCGGTCTTGCAGCTCAACGATGGTAACCTTGGTGCCGAAACTGGCATAAAAGCTGGCGAACTCAAGGCCAATGGCGCCTGATCCAATGACAAGCAGCGATTTGGGTGGGATGCGCTGCAGCATAGACTCTTTTGATGTCCACACTTGCTTGTGATCTGTTTGCACACCAGGCAACACCAGGGGTGAGGCGCCTGTGGCAAGGATAACGGCATCCGCTGAAAGCGTTTGGGTGGTGTCGCCTTCAACCTGCACAGTGTGCTTGTTGTTTTGGGGCGGGCGTAGCGTGCCGTGCCCTTTGATGATTTTCACTTTGTTTTTTTTCAAAAGGTGTTGCACACCATTGGCCAGGGTTTCAGAAATGCGTCTTGACTGATCAACCATCGCGCCCATGTCAAAAGAAATGTCTTTTGCGGCAAGGCCAAAATCGTCTAGATGATGTAACAGACTGTATGTTTCAGCGCAGGTTAAAAGTGCTTTGGTGGGGATACACCCCCAGTTTAAGCACACACCGCCCAGATGCTCTTTTTCCACAAGAGAGACGTTGAGTCCCAGTTGTGCCGCTCTAATAGCTGCAACGTAACCCCCTGGGCCACCACCTATTACGATCACATCTTTCATAGCCTATCCTTTATTCGTTTGAGTGCGCGTCATTTTTTACTGCACGGTGCTGATCTTTTTCTGTACACATGACATAGACAAAAAATATCAAGCAATTTATAATGATCCTTGTCTTTATTAAGACATCTTTAGTCGATTTGAGAAGTGATTTTGAGCAAGCCTTCTACACCTAAGTCCTTAAATCATCTTGCGCTTATTATGGATGGTAATGGGCGTTGGGCGCAAGCCCACGGTCTTCCGCGTGTCAAAGGGCATCAAAAAGGTGCCGAGGTATTTAAAGAGATTATGGAGGCGTGTGTTACGCATCACATCTCTTATCTCACAGTCTATGCGTTTTCTTCAGAAAACTGGAACCGTCCTGCAGCAGAAGTGCGTGGTTTGTTTAACCTTTTTGAACATTATCTTGATGAAGAAGAAAAAACACTTTTAGAAAAGAAGGTGCGTTTTAAGGTGATTGGCGAGCGACGCAAATTGCCCCCTAAATTAAGAGAGCGCATTGTGCGTATGGAAAACTTATCACAATCTTTTGAGCGCCTTACTTTACAAGTGGCGTTTAATTATGGCAGCCGTGCTGAAATCTTAAGGGCTGTCCACTTGTTAGCCAAGGATGTTGAAAAAGGTTTGCTTGCGGCCGATGCGATTACAGAGGCGATGCTGGCAAAGCATTTATATACAAGCGATGTCCCTGATCCTGACCTTTTAATTCGCACCAGCGGTGAGCAACGTCTTAGCAACTACCTGTTGTGGCAATTGGCGTACACCGAGTTTATCTTTTCTTCCAAGTATTGGCCCGATTTTACGGCTGCTGACCTAGATCAAGCTATTGACACCTACTATCAACGGGAGAGACGTTTTGGAAAAGTTTCCTAAGCTTAATCATTGCGTTTGCGCGCGTTATAGTATCAGCTATTGAGATTATGTGAGCAACATAACCTGCCCACAGGGCATTCGTTTTGTGTGAAGAGGATGACAAAGAATGTGCTTTAAGCGTAAAAGCGATTTTCTTAGCCGTCTTTGTTCTTCTGTGATTATGTTTGTTGTTGGTCTGCCCATCTTGTTTCAGGGGAATGTGTGGCTTTTAGGCCTTGTTTCTGTTTTGTGGTTAGGGCTTTTGCTCGAGTTATGGTGGGTTGCGAAACCAACGCCCCCCCAAACACGTTTAACGCTTTGTGCCGTGGGTCTTTTGGTGCTTGTTTACACCTTTTTGTTTCTTTTGCAGCTGGGGTATGTGTTTCGGGCGTCCTCTGTTGTGGTGTTTCTTTTTTTCTTTTTACCAGCTGTGTGGATGACAGATAGCATGGCTTATGTGATGGGACGTTGGCTTCAAGGTCCACGACTAGCTCCTAAAATTAGTCCTAAAAAAACATGGAGTGGAGTTTTTTTTGGTGTGTTTTTTGGAACGCTGTGGGGGGTGGGATACCTGTGGTTTTATCAGGTTTTAAGCACCATCGGTCTTTTTATTGCATTTTCTGTGCCTGTGGTGGTCGTGTTGGGTGACCTTGTCGAATCGTGGGTTAAACGCCGTATCAACACAAAGGACTCAAGTAATCTGATTCCAGGGCATGGTGGCTTATGGGATAGATTGGATGGCGTGATTGCTGTTTTATTGTGGCTTTTTATTCTGGGTATGTTGTGTCCCCAAACATTTCTTGCTTTTCTAAGAGATTTTTCCCAGTCATAACACCAAAGGCACGTTGTGCCAGCGTGCCTTGATGCTTTGTGAAAGTCAGAAATTAAATACTCTTTGGACCGGATTGTGGCTGTGAAAGGATGCTGTCGTGTATACAAGGGTGCTTTTCTGTTCTTTCAATACAGGCGGTGTGCTTTGTGGATAGTCCTTTGGTGTAACAGCCACCTTGTTTTTTGTGGTTATGGAGCTTCAATAAAAGGTCGTCAGCAATGCCTATAATGCGGTCTTGTGTTTTTGGGTTTCTGGCATAAGCAATATTTTGCATGGGGGTTCCTTTAGCAAACAGTGGTCCCTGGGTGCTTTCGGGCACGATGAGCTCTAAAAGATTTTGGTAAACATAGGCTAATGTTTCCTCTTGTGGCGTCAGGGGAAGCAACACTGCGTTCTTTATATCTGGTGTTGCCGCATCCTCAGAGGTCACGTTGCTTTTCGTTTTGTATTCCTGATCAAGATAGTCTCCGTATAATCGTAACAGGGCTGCCGGTTGTGTAGACATCTGATAATGTGCCTTTCTCATAAGAGAAAGTGGCCTCTCAAGTGGTGTTTGTGAGGCGCCATTTGCGCTGTGCTGTGGAGAGTGGTCAAAGAAGGCGCAGCAGGATCTTATGGGTGCAGTATCTGGATTCACAACTGAGACATAGCATTTCAGATTGATAAAGGTTTTGTAGGGAGCTATTTCAACCAATCGTTCGTTGAATGTGTTGTTCTTTTCTTCGTCTTTTGCTTTGTAGTGATCAAATAAAATTTTGCATAGTACCGCCTCTTTAAGGATTTTATGCATAATGGCTTTGGTGATATCAGGGCAAGAGGCGTCATTTTCGTTAAAATCTTGAATCTTTGAAAAACTGTCTGTGACAAGTGCCTTTTGTCGATCATCCATCTGGTGTAAGTATGTATCCAGTGTTTCTAGGTCACCTGTTAAGGTGTATGGCGCTAGATTGTCTTTGATTTCTTCTACAAGACGTTGCCAGATTGTGGTGTCTAAATCTTCACCGTTGACCTTTCTTTTCAAAGAGTACTGTTGATCAAGGTACTCAAAGGGTACGACGTTTGAAGACGTGCAACGCTCTTGCGTTTCATGCGCTGTTGTGCCCAGCAAGGGTGTATCCGTGGTCCCTTCTTCTACAGGAGTCGATCCCGTAAAGATCATACCAGGGTCACACATTTTGAAAGTTTCTTGCAGTAGCATGCTTGTTTCTGGAGAAACTGTTTGGGTGAGTTCTTCTTTGGGCGGCAAGACGACGCGGAAGTCAGTGTCTTGAGGCAGCGCCTTTCCCCAAGCACAATCTTTAAAATCTAGCTGGCATCGCGCACTCTGTGTAAAACAGATCTTTTGTTGGTCGATGAAAAACGTTAAAAGGTCTAAAATAGAAGCGCGCAGAAGCAAAGTATACATGTAGTCAGCGGTGACAGAGCGCATTATTTGCTCAAAAAGATCCTGCGCTCTTTCTGTAATTCTATGGGCCGAGGTAAAACCTTTGTGTGTCAGCGCTTCTTGCATTTTTTTCATTGCTGTACTCTTACGACAATAGTTCTGTATGGAGACCAAAGGGCTTGGTAAAGGGCTTGGTAGATCGTTTTTTGTAATTTGCCGAAGGTATTTTTGCTGCCCTTCTGGGGCACGCGATAGATCTGTGAGCTGCCTAAGATAGCTTTGTTGGTTTGCTGTAAAGCCAGACTTTTCAAGTGCTGTTTCAAATTTTTCGATTGCTTTTTCCGAGCGCATCCAAAGGTGCACCGCAGAGCTGGGGTTACTCTCGCGGATTTTTGTTAGATACTGTCTTTGTGCTGTCTTAAGGTCAGCAGGGAAGCGGATTTCTTGTAGATAGTATTGTGGTTCTTGGCGCTGGAAAAAGACGTTTGGCGAATCGTCAAGTGGCGCGGGTAGCTTTTGTGTTATGTTTTTGCAAGCACAGCATATCAGGGCAATAGATAGCCAACGGTTGTTCATAATAGACCTCCTTTTTTAATCTTATAGGTCTATTTTGTAAAAAAAATTATCAAAAAAATACAATTAATTTTATTGGTTTTGGTTTTAGGGTGTGTTCTGGCTGTGCATCGGCAAAACAAACGATTGAAACCAATATGTTGCAG
>JBAJNL010000034.1:0-14580 GCA_036881885.1 Holosporaceae bacterium | reverse complement strand
TTTTGTATCCATAAAGTCCATTGTATCAAAGCCTTTTTTTAAAAGCCATTGCTGTTCCTAGAATCCCTTTGTATCCGCCATTTTTTTGACGAATCAGCGGCCATCTTAATGGTTTTCACAGAAAAGAATTTTATCCTAAGAGAAGAATTTCATTTTTTTATTTAGCCAAAGGGGGAATGGGTGAAAAGCGTTATTGTGACAGGATCAACCAGCGGTATTGGTCTTGGTGTGGCAAAAGTCTTTGCAAAAAATGGCTATCGTGTGGTGCTAAACGGTGTTGAAGAGCCAGCAAGTGTGCTGCCCTTGATTGAAGAAATCAAAGAAATCTCGTCTCAAGATGCGCTGTATGCACCGTGCGATCTGTCAACACCTGATGGATGCTATGAGATTGTCAAGATGTGCGTTAAAGCTTTTGGCACGGTCGACGTTGTGGTCAATAACGCTGGCATTCAGCACAAGGCCTTGGCACAAGATTTTGATGATGACAAGTGGCGCAAAGTGATTGCACTTAACCTTGAGGCGGCGTTTTATATCTCAAAAGCGGCTCTGCCTTATATGTATGAAAAACAGTGGGGCAGGTTGATTCATGTGTCTTCGGTGCATGGCCTGGTGGCCTCAACCGAAAAGGCGGCTTATGTGGCGGCCAAGCACGGACTGTTGGGTTTGTCAAAAGTTTTTGCGCTCGAGGCGGCAGGCACCGGCGTGACCTCTAACTGCATCTGCCCGGGCTGGGTTTTGACACCCCTTGTGGAAAAACAAATTCAGGGCATTGCCGATAAAGAGGGGATTTCGTTTGAAAGCGCCAAAGATAAGCTGTTACGCGAAAAGCAACCATCAGGCGAGTTTGCAACGCCCGAACAGATGGGCGAAAGTGCTTTCTATTTGGCATCAGATGCTGCATCGCAAATGACCGGTGCGCACCTGACCATTGACGGCGGTTGGAGCGCGCAATAGCGCCCCCTCACGCCAAATCGTTTCGTTATTGCAAAAAGGTTTCGAGGTGCGCTACGTCATGTTGGCCGTTATTGCAAAAAGGTTTCGGGGTGTGCTACGTCATGTTGGCCGTTATTGCAAAAGGCCTGAGTCTATGACAACCGCTCCCACTTTCCTTTTCTTCTAAGTGCGCGAAAGGCATGATCCACCATCCGCAAGTTTAGCAAATTTTTAAGCAAAATCAATCAAATGCGTGATCTTTCAAACAAAGGGGCAAGCGGTATGAACTGTAGCAGTCATTCGCGATGACAACGAACCTTACACGCACGGTGCCACCACGTGTGCAAAAATAAGGTTTTGTTCTCAGAATGCTTTGGCAGAATCAAGAGTTTTTAATATTATCAATGAGAATGCGAAAGGTTAGCGGCGCCGCTGAGATGTATGTGGGGCCGCCAGGGTTGCCCCACTTTTGTGTAATAGCTGTGTGAAGGGCTGCCAACATATCCTCCAGTTTTCCATAAATATCTGTTTTTGTTGAAACTTGATCCATGTCTTCGACGTCGCCAATAAGGCCGTATTGATAGTCATCTGAAAGATAATAATTGCGGTTTCCCAAAACCTGTTGCACACCTTTTACAACATCTGTAGATGTGCCATCAATGAGCTTTCGTATCTCATCAAGTTTTTCATGAACCGTTTGGGCAGTGTTAATAGAGCCATTTTTATCACCCATGTCATCGCCAATAATGCCGCCGGGGGCGTGCACCAAAGCTGCCATTGTTATCACCAAAAGGCATAGTATACACATCCAACTGAAACGCACCCGCACTTTGCGCGGCACAACTGCTAACACAAACATGTTCTCCCTTTCTTCCTCTCACTTATGATGTGGCTGCAGGGCAGCCAATGCCGCCGATGGCACACAAGGCTTCAGCAATGGTGTCGGTTTCGGGCGCAAGAGCCACTAGCGCATCGCGTATTTTTTCAAGTTTTTCATGCAAGGTGGTTGCGCTATCAAAACCGTCTTCTGTGTTGCCGTCTGATCCAATGACGTCTCCCAGCGAGACAATGGCGCCATAAAGGCTGGTGGCGTCTTGCTTCAAAAACCCTTTCAGCACCACACATTTGGCATAAATGTCGTGCGGTTCATCCAGCCCGCCAGGTCCGCTATTGCCGTCTGACCCAATGATACCGCCCGGTGCATTGTTGGTGGTGTCGCCGGCCACCTCAATGATCGCTGCATCAAGCGTGGCTGTTTCTGGGCGCGCATCCACAAGGTTTTTATAGGCTGTCAGGTCACCGCTTAAGTTGTCGATGCTTTCATAAATGGTGGGATAGCTGCTTCCAGATTTCAGATTAAGACACTCTAAGATCATCTGCATTTTGGCATAAAGTGTTTGCTTGCTATCAAAACCACTATCCGTGTTGCCATCGGTGCCAATAATGCCACCTGGGTTGCCCGTTAGCACATCGCCTTGAAGCGCAAAAAGGGTCGCCACCAAATCGGGCGATTCAAGGGCGCCGCCTTCGGTTTGACGGGTGTCGATTAAATCGCGAAACAGCAAAAGCTTGCCATAAATATCTTTGTGCTTGTTCAGGCCGCTTATGGTGTTGTTGTCTGAGCCAATGATGCCACCGTTCTGACCTTTGGGGGTGTCACCGGCCACCGCAATAATCGCCTCAGAAAGCGTTTTGCTAACGGGGCGAGCATCTACAAGATCTTTGTCCGCCGTCTCGCCGCCACCTTTGCACACATCGCCAATGGCCGCATTCAGCGTTGTGTGCTTGCCGCTTTCTGTTTTGTCATTCAGCTGCCACAGCAAGTATGACAGTTTGCCCACCAGGTTTTTTTTGCTATCAAGCCCATCACGTTTGTTGCCGTCGGTGCCGATGAGGCCGCCTGGCCGTCCTCTTTGCGGGTTGCCTTGCGCCTTGTCCAGGCCGTCGGCAATACTAAGGCCGCTTGCGATGTTTTGTTGAGACAACGTTAACTGTGTTTGCAGCGGGTCGATCACAATGCCCGAGGCATTGCCAGCGGTGGTGCGCGCGGTTGTTATTTTATCCAAAACTGTCGCGTTTGTGCGTGGGTGTGCTGCATCCAGCGCTAAGCCCAGCTGATCAATATCGCTTTTAAGGTGCACCGTTGTAGAGTGAGCCAGGGGATCCAGCGGCTCGTCCCGTAAGCGCCGGCGCTGGTTTTCAATCTTTTGCCACAGATCATTGCGCGGATTGTCTACATCATCAGGCATGGTGCCGTCAATCAGAAAGGCAATCGAGCGAATAGCCGGCGGCAACAATTTTTTATCGCGGTGGATCTTGCGTGTGCACTCACCCAACGTATCTTGTCCTGGATTGATGGCGGCCACCACCATGACCTCATCGCGCATCACGCGCGGCATGCCATACCATGACTGCGCAAGTCGCTCATCAATGCGATTCATTGCCAGAAGGTGCGCTGCACACCAAAACACCATCACGCCGCGCACGGTGACCCAACGCACCACAGTCCGTCGGCCGGCTGTTGCAAAAACAAGCGGTTTCATACCTAAAAAAACGTACACACACCGCCGCCCACATTTGTATCTTTTTTAGATAAAAAAAACACAAAACACCCTTAAAAACAACATTTTGTTAACAAAAATTATCGATTATAGATATTTAAACCGCTAAGACTTTTGTTTTCAAAAAGTTTTTTAGTTGTTTTAGGTTTTAAAGTTCACACAAAAGGCACACAGGTAATGGGCACAAAAAAGAGGATCAGCAAAAAGAGAAATTGGGAGCAACGGGTGCTGATGGCCTCGTCACTGCGTCCCACTAACGTGAACAAGATCAATGCGTCGCGTTATGGTAAGCTGACGTTGGTGCGTAATGCGGCCGTTGGTTCGTTGTTGCCCCAAGAGGTGCGCTCAAAGCTGCGGCGCCTAAGGGGCCTGACTTTTGCCTTTGTGCTTTGTGCCAGTACTAGCAGCTTGTTTGCCACAGGCGGCATTATTGGGACTGATGAGGGTAATCAGCCTGGTCCTGTGGATAATGCGACAACGATTTATGGTAAACTTTCTGCAGTGCGTGACCTTATTGATGCCAGCACTTCGCCTTCGTTGACCATTGTTGCAGGTATTCAAGAGGTTGCAGGCAACACGAATTACGATACTGAGCCTGCCAAGACATATGGCATTATTGGTGCAGATAGCGGGTCTGTTAAAGACGAGCCCGACATTTTAAGCAAACTGATTGCTTTAAAGGTTCTTCTTGACAGTGATTCTAACTATGATGGTAGTACGACCACGCCTAACACCATTACAAACTCTTTAATAAGCGTGATTGGTGATTCAGGTGTGCCAACCTATGGAACCATTGGGGGCGCATCAGGAGATGTGCTTGGTGATGCGGTGGGCTTAGCACCTAAAATAACAGCGATTGCAGGCGCTTTAAAAAGTGGAGAAACCAATGTTGATGCCGCGATCATTGCAATTATGGGTGAGGTGCCATTGTCAACGCCACCTACATAAGGCCTCACTTGCGGGTCTTTTTTTTAGATAACCCTTACAATAATAAAAAGTGAGCGGGCAGCAGGCACGATCATTGCGTTTTAGAGAAAGCGCATCGCACCTTCACGATGATCATGTTTTTTTGTTTTTCTTTGGCGCCTCTTTCAGGTTTCCGTTGAGGAGACCGTTAAGATTCTTTTTAAGTGGGCGCAGGGCATTCTCATTTTGTCTTTTTAAGGTTTT
Organism: Holosporaceae bacterium; assembly: GCA_036881885.1. GTDB lineage: Bacteria > Pseudomonadota > Alphaproteobacteria > Holosporales > Hepatobacteraceae > JBAJNL01. Next base: position 9,916 of record JBAJNL010000034.1, on the reverse strand, counting down.
CTTTGGGCTGTCTTTTAGGTTGTCTTTTTTTAGGTGCGCGAAAGGCACTCTCCACCGTCCGCAAGTTTAGCAAATTTTGATGCAAAATCAATCATATAATATCCTTCGTCATCGCGAAGATGCGTAGCATCTGTGGCGATCCACAAGCAGCATACTAAAGCGGCTAAGGCACAGATGGATTGCCGCGTCGAAACGAAAGTTTCTCCTCGCAGTAACAATCTAGGGCGGCGTTGCCTTAAAGGTTCCCCGCAATGACAACCAATTGTTAGCAGGCCAGGGGCTTATAGCGAAAGGGTTTCACAGCAGCGTCACCAAGGCGGCGCTTTTTGTCTTCTTCATAATCGGCATAGTTACCTTCAAACCACACCACGCGGCCATCGCCCTCAAAGGCCAAAAGGTGCGTAGCCAGGCGATCTAAAAACCAGCGATCGTGGCTAATGATCATGGCGCAGCCGGCATAGTCAAGCAGCGCATCCTCAAGGGCGCGCAGCGTGTCGATATCAAGATCGTTGGTGGGCTCGTCCAAAAGTAACAAGTTGGCGCCTTTTTTAAGCAACTTGGCCAAATGTAAGCGGTTGCGCTCACCGCCTGACAGCGCGCCCACCTTCTTTTGCTGGTCAGGTCCCTTAAAGCCAAACTGGCTGACATAGGCACGGCTTTGCATGGTTTTGTGGCCCAGCTCGACAAGGTCTTGACCTTCGGCGATTTCTTCCCAAACGGTGGCGTCGTCTTTTAAATTGGCGCGTGATTGGTCGACATAGCCCATGGCAACCGTGTCACCCACTTTAATGGCGCCCGATTGTGGTGCCTCAAGCTCCATCAGCAAGCGAAAAAGCGTTGTCTTGCCGGCGCCGTTGGCCCCCACAATACCCACAAGCGCACCGCGCGGCAGCGTAAATGACAAGTTTTCAAAAAGCAGCTTGTTTTGAAACGCTTTTTGCAAGTTGGTGACCTCAAGCACCGTATCACCCAGGCGCGAAGGCGTGGGGATCATAATCTGGTGGCCGCCCTCGGTGCCTTTGCGTGCATTGGCCAGCAGCTCTTCATAGGCTTTGGTGCGGGCCTTGTTTTTGGTTTGGCGGCCTTTGGGGTTGGCCCTGATCCAGTCAAGCTCGCGGCTAAGGGTTTTTTGGCGCTGTGCCTCGCTGGCGGCTTCGTGCTGTAGGCGCTTTTGTTTGGCCTCAAGCCACACCGAGTAGTTGCCCTTAAAGGGAATGCCGGTGCCGCGGTCAAGCTCTAAAATCCACTCGACCACCTGATCCAAAAAGTACCGATCGTGCGTGACCAAAATGACCGTACCCTTATAATCTTGCAAAAAGCGCTGCAGCCAGGCCACCGATTCTGCATCAAGGTGGTTGGTTGGCTCGTCCAAAAGCAAGATATCCGGCGCCTCTAGCAAAAGCTTGCACAATGCAACGCGCCGCTTTTCACCGCCTGACAGTGTTTGCACTTGGGTGTCGGGGGCAGGGCAGCGCAACGCTTCCGATGCCATTTGTACGCGCCGCTCAAGGTCCCAGCCATCTTGCGCATCAATTTTTTCTTGCAACACCGCTTGCTCTTCAAGCAGTTTTTGCATCTCGTCATCTGACAAAGGGTCGGCAAAGCGTGCGCTTACGGCGTCAAAAGCGGCCCTTAGCTCTTTAATCTCTTTAAAGGCGTTTTCAATGTGTTCACCCACCGTCAGCTTGGGGTCAAGTTGCGGCTCTTGCGGCAAATAGCCCACACGCACGCCATCGGCCGCAAAGGCTTCGCCCGAAAAATCGGTATCAAGCCCTGCCATTACCTTTAAAAGCGTGCTTTTACCGGTGCCGTTGACACCCACAACGCCAATTTTGGCGCCCGGCAAAAAAGAAAGCGTGATGTCTTTAAAAAGCGTGCGCCCCTGCGGCAGGCCTTTCATCAGGTTTTTCATGACATAAATATATTGATACGACAACGCTTGCTTCCTTAAGTTTGATCTCTCACAACGCAACACGTGCAGCCACGGGCCTTGAAGGGCGCGCCCAAACTGTTGCTTTAAGGGCCACACCTTGACCCAGCGTTATTGCCTGCGGCTGCTTTCTTTCGAACCTGACCTAAGGTTAAGGCAACACGACTGCCCAAGGGGACCCAATCTTTCTTATACCTTTTTTCGCACCAAAAAGCCAGATCTTTCACACGGCGGCTTGCCTGTTCAAAAAGCCTTTTCCTTGGATGTGTTGAAAAAGTAAAACTGACAAAAAGTCTCCCCTTTTCAGCCGAGACGACTGTCAAAATATGCCAATATATTGTTTTTTTTGATTTTTTGTGATACGTTTTTGTCAACTGGTTTTCTTATAATTTTTTGTATTCAATGACTTGCCGTTTTTTTATTCTTTTTGTTTTTTTGCTGTGTGGTCACGGCTTGCCCTGTGCCATGCTTTGGGGAACCCAGCCATCGCAGGCGTCAGGTGATGAGGCGGCTCCAGCCTACGCACCCCGTAAGCCCAGCGCACACGACACGCAGCGGCCCATCAAAAAAAGACGTCTTGACAGTGACCTTGATGCTGGCCCCACGGCTGAAGGGCACAACGCCACCACAGAAGCTGCCTCGACAAACAGAACACTTGCTGTGCGCAACACCCCTGAAGACGCCACGCCCACCCGTGTTTTAACGATACTTGATTTGCCCGATGAGATTTTAGGGATGATCTTAGAGTTTTGCAGCAGGCCATGTTGTGATACTGAAGACTTTTGGCGCAAAAATAGTCTGTCGAGTGAAGCAGTGAGTCTGTCGAGTGAAGCAGTGAAGTGGCGCGCCGTGTGCCGAAGATTTAAGAAAGTCTATGACACTGGGGGCTTTTTAAAGCGTACAGGCGTTCGGCTTTTAACGCCAAGTCAGTTCACCCGCTTTACCCGCAACCCAGCGGGCTTAAAGCCGATAGATCTTTTTTCTGGTGATCTTCGCTTGGGCCCAAAGATCGTCAAAAATTTTTTGCGCCAAAAAAAGAAACAAATTGAGCACTCTATCGCAAAAGGGGTGTCACCCGTAAGTATGAAGCAAACACCGCGTGAAAAAATGCTTTGGCAGCATCACAACAAAGGAGGTGCCTTTGAGCTTTGCTTTCCTTACATAGATGACGGCAAAACATTTGCAGAGGTCGGGCTTTTTACGGCACTGCCTGTTACCTCCTTGAATGGTGGGTTTGGGGTGAAAGTGCTGAATGACGATGCGTTTAAAGGCTTTACCGAACTAACCAATCTTTACCTGAATTACTGTGATCAACTGCAAAACATTAAGGCGCTTGGCCACTGCAAACACCTAAAGGTTCTTGACCTCGGCAAGAGTTCTCAACTGACAACGTTGGCAGGGCTTGAGCAGTGCCAAGCGTTAGAGGTCTTAAGGATGGAATGCCTGGAGAGTCTAGAGGATATAAACGTACTTGCGAAGCTGCCAGCCCTTAAAAAGTTGAGGCTTGAGCACTTGAAAATCGCAGCTGTTCCCTGCATTCCGCCACTAAAAGAGTTAACCATCAGTTACGATCGTACAATATCAAAGATTATGTTGACCCAATTGCCTGCTTTGAAAAAACTAACCTTGCATGATTGTAATATACAAGACATCTTGTGTAAAAAGCCACACGACTCCTTGCACACACTGCGTATCACAAGCTGTCAATATTTAGCGGACACTCTTTTTTTAACCCAGTGTCACAGCCTTAAAAATCTGTTTTTAAGTCAAAATCACACGCTGGAATCGCTAAGCCCTTGTGCGTCCCTCACCCATGTGCACCTTGAGAAATGCGAAAAACTGGTCCACATAGGCGCATTGGCTTTGTCCACAAATCTAATGCGTGTCACGCTTGTTGATATCCCGGTGGCACCTCTTGGTGAGCTTTCGGGGTTAGAAGATTTTGTGCATCTTGCACTTAAAGGGTCGTCCGCACGTGACCCCAATCTGTTGCCAACACTGCAAAAACTGCCTTCTGTGAAAAGGTTAACGCTTGACTGCGCGCCTGACAAGCAACAGGCTTTGCAGGATTATTGCGACACACAGAAAATCCAGGTGCGTTTTGGCTATAAAGAGTAGCAGGTGCTACGGGCGCTCTGATGAATGTGAAGCCAAAGCGACATTAAAATCTTTTTATAAGAAAAAATAATTTGTTAGTTGACATATTTTGTCTTTTTATATATTTTTCAAACAAAACAAATTCTTAAAGATATATCGATATGACAAAAACCCTTATAATGCCCAGAAAGTATGCATTGGCGCTTTGTTTTGTCAGCGCATCGTCGCTGTTTGCGGATGGCTCTATCCTTTCTATCGGTCAACCTCAAGAGGGTTTTGAGTCATTTGTTAGAGTGCCGGCACCTTTGCCAACGAAAGGTGAGCTTACCGCTCTGAAAGCGGATGAAGGTTTTGCTTTGGTGCCAACAGGTGCCGAGACCAAAAAGAGGCGCTAAGATGTCATTAATCGCACGCAGGCTGCCTACAAAGCACCAAATTCTGATGCCTTTCATGGCCTTGTCAGTTCTGATGCAGGCAAAGTGCACTGGTTTGGCACAGATTACGAAGCACAATCGGGATATGTGTTAGAAAAGCCTGACGGCAGTACTGTTTTGGTTTTTAAGGGAACCAACTCGCTTGAGAACTGGAAAACAAACCTGCATGCCAACTGGGCGATCAACCGCGCATCGGGCGGGCGTGTGCACAATGGTATGCTTTTGCATTGGCGTGCCGTTAAAAATCCGGTTTTAAACATTTTGGAAGGAATTGCAAAGCGGCAAGGTAAAGAGCTTTATCAGCTGCCACTTTCCTTGGAAGGGCACAGCCTTGGTGCAGCGACCGCTACCATTGCGGCGGACGAGTTGAAAGATCTTTTAGGCATTCAAACGATTAATCTTGTGGGCTCGCCTAAAGTGCTTGATCACCAGACAAAAGAAAATTTTGACGACAAGTTTGCGGGCCGTGTTGAAAACATGCAACAAGCCCTTGATCCTGTGCCAGCAGCACAGCCAATCTCGCCTTTAAGGGGAGTTCTTGGCTATGTGGGTGGCCCTGTGGTGTCAGGTGCCTTGACGACGTTGCAGACAGCCCAGCATGTAGGTAATGTGGTCACGCTTCCAGCAAGCAACAAAGTGCCTCATAAACTGGATGGTTATCGGGCAGACTTGAACGAAGCACAACCTGCTTTTCACGCAAAAAGCTTTTTGGGGCGTTGCTGGACAAAGATGAGCTCTGTTGTTTCAAAGGCCGAACATTACGCGCACAAAGCTTTTAAAAGGGTTAAAGACCGCGCGCTTGAAAGGTTTTTCTTCTCTGCACGCTAGCAGATAGATTGCCGCGTCGAAACTAAAGTTTCTCCTCGCAATGACAAATAAGAGCGTCATCGCGAAGGTGCGCAGCGCCCCGCGCGATCCACTTGCCAGAAGCTTAAGTGGCTAAGGCACACGATGGATTGCCGCGTCGAAACTAAGGTTTCTCCTCGCAATGACGTGATTGTGAGGTGGCCATGGTTATCCTTGGCTGGTGTTGTCTTGTTTTTTCCTCTTTTAAACGCGCGCAGGGCATTCTCCACCATTCGCAAGTTTAGCAAATTTTTAAGCAAAATCAAGAAGATGTTTTCTATTTCAGGCTTAAGCTAACGTGGTGTGCGCGGGTGTTTTGTCTTGCAGTGCCCAAAGGGCCAAAAGGGCCAGCGCCGTCAAAATAAAAGCGGGGGTGGTCGGATAAGGCCACAGGTTGGTGCAAAACAGCGTGATGGCCACAAGGTTGCGTCCTAAAAGGCTGTTGCCCAGGGTTTTACCGATTCCGGTGATCAAAAAGCGCTGGGGGTTGTTGGGTGTGATGGCTTTCTCCCACAGCACAAGAGGGGCCGCAAACACAACGCCAGCACCAATAATCCAAAGGCGCAGGCCAATGGCCACAAATTGGGTTTCAAAATGCCACAGCGCAAACAGTGGCAAAAGGGTCAGCACCATCACGCAGCAGGCACCACGCATCAGGCGTGCGGGCGCAAGGTGCGTGCAAAAACGCGCAACGGCCAGAAGGCAGACTACATCAAACAGCCAAAAAACGGGTGTGCTGACAAAAAACAGGGGCTGTGTGGTGCGGCACACAAGAGGAGCCAACAGGCCCAGTAGTATAAAGGCAAAGCTGTAGGTGCCATAAGAAAAACTGTGCACGCACGCAAGGCGCACAAGCGTTCGTTTTTGTTGCCACAGCAACCCCAGCAGCGCGCTTGCTGCCGGTGGCTTTGTGGATTGGTAAGGTGCTTTGTCGGCGCGCAAGACAACGTGGCGCACAAAGGTTAAGGCAAGCGCACACACACCGCCCAAGGCAAAAAACAGACGCCAGGCCCATGCAAGATGGGCAGGGTCAAACAAGGTGGCCAGGCACAAGGGCGCAAGAGATGCCGCAAATAAGCCGCCCAGCGAGGCGATTTCAAACACGCTTGACCACTGAAGAGCTTTGGGGGCGTCCAGTGGTGTGATCAGCGTAAACTTGATCACGCTGCGTTCAAGAGCCGCGGCAAAATCCAAAAGACCTCTTAGCAAACAAAGGCCCAAGGGCGCAAGATAACCCAAAGTGTGCGCACCGGGCAGCAAGGCCATACCCAGCATCGCAACGCCCAAAAGGCTCATGGCCAGCGCAAGCGGCCGATGTGAGCCCTGATGCGCCAGATAAAAGGCGCACCAAACGCCCAATGGACGAAAGATGATGCCCGTTGCAAACACACTGTATGACAGCAACAATTGCACAAAAGGGTCAACCGAAGGAAAAAAGACCGGCGCCATCAAGGGGGCCAAAAAGCTGTAAAGGGCTGTGTCATAGTGATCGAAAAAGCCAGCCGCACACAAAACAGCGGCGCGCTTCGTGTTGTGCTTGGTGGCGCGCTGAGTGGCAGGGCCTAAAGACAAAAAGCGACGCATCAGGGCAGCCTTTCGATGTGTTTAAGACCAGAAGATCAACTCTAAAAAGGCTTGGCCCCAAAGGTCAAGGCAAAAGAGCGTGTGTGCTTGATCCATGCGTTTGCAATGCTTGGCCCCAAAGATCAAGCGAAAAGGGGTTCTGGTTATCGTGCAGGCGCAAGTTTATGGTGTCGATACTTATGTTTTGTCTCTTTTTAAGTGCGCGCAGGGCATTATCCACCATTCGTAAGTTTAGCAAATTTTTACGCAAAATCAACCTATTAAATGGGGTTTTACAAAACGGCGGCGGCTAAAGCACACGTGGATTGCCGCGTCGCCTTAAAAGGCTCCTCGCAATGACATTCTAGCCGTCATCGCGAAGGTACGAAGTACCTGCGGCGATCCACTTGCAGAGCAATTGAGTTGGCCAAAGCACACGATGGATTGCCGCGTCGCCTTAAAAAACTCCTGGCAATGACGTTTGGTGGGCATGCTGCCGCAGATTATCCGCCTGCACCTTCATCTTCACCTGCACCGGTATCTTCTGGGTTGCTGGGAGACAGTGTTGTTGGGGTTTTGGCTATAATTTCTTGGGTAATCTCGCCTATGTTTGCTGGGTCAGGAGAAGGCCAGCCGGTAATACGACTATCCAGCAGCTCGTTCAGGTGAGCGATACCCTTTGCAAGGCGGCGATAAATGTCATGTTCGGCCAAGGGCGTTCCATTTGCGGTTGCCGTTGTTTTAAGGTTGCCCAAAAGGCCATAGGTTTTGTTGGCCGGCTGCCCGTTTACGGCATTAATAGCCTCTTGCAGCGTTTTTGTGGCGCTGCGTGCATCCACCAGTGCTTTGTGCTTCTCGCACTCACCCAGCGACATTCTGTCTAGCTCGGCCAGCGCCTGTGTAATGGTTGGCTTGGGTTTTCCCGTTTTTTTATTAAGTTTTTCAAGCGCCAACGCAAGCTTGTCATAAACCGTTGTTTTAAGGAGAAAATCTCCAGGAAGGCCAATTTTACTCATCAATGTGTCTATGCTGCTACGCAGAGAACTTTGTCCAAGATTTGTGCGTGCGATTGCCTGCACAACAAAATCCGAGAGATTACTTTCCAGTGGATACAACGTGTCTTTCTTCAGCAGATCTTCAGCACGTGTAATAGAGTCAGTGAGATAATGGACGCCTTCGCCATCTGGTTCAATAGCTTGACGTTCAACAGTGATTTGTTGGTAAAGACTGTTTGTGATCGTTGGCGCCACATTTACCAGCTTACCCACACTTTGGATGGCAGCAGGAATGTCATGGGCGTTACGATCAATAAGGTTTTTATAATAGTCCAAGATATTGGTGGTGCCTTTTGGGGCGCTTGCGATCATGGCCACAATATCATCTCTTGCTGTTTGTGGTATGCTGTACCAACACTTTAGGTAATTTTTTTCATCCATGTTTGGTTGGGCTTGCAGCCACAAAGTGGCAGCGGCAAACGCCAGTTGCCCTGTGATCAGTGTTGTATAAAGGGTTAAGCGTGTCATGTTTTCAATCCTTAGGTGATGGCAGGCTACACTGCAGAAAGTTTTTCAATAATGGTTTGCAACGTTGGGGTTGTGCCTGATTTGGTGTAGCCGTCAAACTTGTTGTCGAGCGCGTCATCCAGCTGTGTTAAGGCATTGTTCAAACGCCGATAAATATCTTTTGTGGTCACCGGATAACCGTCACTCGATAAAAAGCCAATCAAGCCATAAGCGTTCAGGCTGCCGCCTGCGCTGTCAAAGTCACCCACCACAGACTCAACGGCCTTAGGGATGGTTTTAAGGGGCGTGCGGGCATCAATTTGCTTGGCAAAAACGCTGCAATCCGCTTTTTTATCCAATGCCACAATAGCTTTCGCTAAAGTGTCATCATCACGTATAGGGAGACCCATTTTTATATTGATTAGCCTGGTGATGTGCTCCACTTTGCCACGGCAACTGGTCTGTGTGTCTAATAACTTATTGCCGCTGCCAATCAACCCACCCTTTACGGTGGTTGTTGTAACTCCATCAACCGTGTTTTCGTAAGGCCAGCCCTGAATATATTCAAGGCGTTTAAAAAAGCTAGCGTCTTTGATCTTTGCGGGTTTGCCCAAGCGCTTATTTTCTTTTAACAACAATGTGTTTAGTGGAGTCGCATCTTTCCAGATTCCTGAGAGCATATAGTTTACTGGCGTTATTATTTCATCGAGTGACCAATTACCTGGCTCAGGTGCAAGGCGCTCGAGCTGTTGTTGAATTTTGCGATACAGGTCATTTTTTGAAACCTTGTTGCCTGCAGTGTCTATCTTAAAACTGTCATCTGCGTCTGTGTCGTCTATTAAGTTGGCTACCGTTTGGATGGCCCACGGAATATCCCGGTTGATATCAGATGCACCAGCCGCAATTTGCTGTGCATAAAGATCAAAAGCGTTGTTTATGCCGTTAGGTAGCCCCCCTGGGTAGGCCGCATCGGCCTGAGCCATCATCGTGATATATTTGTCTTGTGAATCTGTGGAATACCAAGCTATAGCATACTCAAGGTCGCTCATGCCGTTGTTCATGGCCAAAAGGCAAGGTGCTTTCGCGCCAAAGGCCAGCAAGCCAATCCACGCAAGGGCCCATGCCCCCCATCTTGGTCTTTTTGTTTTTGCTGCTGTTACCAACGTTTGCTCCCAAAAATTATCTATTTTAGATAAAAAAATCACAAAACAAACAGAAATGCAAGGGGATGACTCAAAAAAGTTGTCATTGCGAAAAATGGGGCGGTGAAGGCCTAAAATGTCATTGCGAGGAGCCCTGCAAGTGGATCGCCACAGGTACTTCGTACCTTCGCGATGACGACCGAAGTGCCGCGGCATGCCCCCCAACCGTCATTGCGAGGAGAAACCTATGTTTCGACGTGGCAATCCATTATGTGCTTTAGCCAACTCAGCTACATGTCAAGTGGATCGCCACAGGTACTTCGTACCTTCGCGATGACGACCAAAGTGCCGCGGCATGCCCCCCAACCGTCATTGCGAGGAGAAACCTATGTTTCGACGTGG
>JBAJNL010000033.1:0-14582 GCA_036881885.1 Holosporaceae bacterium | reverse complement strand
CGCTTTTAAAAGTCTTTACAGGAAAAAAGGACGCTTATCATTCCTTATTGTCAAATAAAGTCAGAGTTGCAAAGGTTATTTGACATGAAGAAAACATTTTCTGTTCTTTTGTTTAGTTTCATTGGCATCAGCTTTGTTTATGAAGGGCATGCTGTGTTAACACGTGCAGGGACACGTGGATTAACGGGTATCATGGAAGGAGTCTCACGTCTAAATACGTTAAGTAAAACTGTACAACCTGCAGCTTCGTTGGCACAATCTGCCTTCACGATTCCTGCAAGAGCGCCTTCTGGCATGACAGGCCCGCTCCTTGGCTCTTCGTTAGTGCCTACAATCAAAATGCCTTCGGATGTGTTTCAAGGTCAATCAAGCCTTCTGGGTGCGGTGAAGGGGATGCCGACAAGCACGCCCTCAGCACCGTCTGCCTCACCTATCACAACTTCTATGTGGGATCAAATAAAAAGCATACCGATTAGAAATTTTAACCGGATCAAAGCACCGGCTTTGTTAGATAGCGGAACCGATGACTGGGTGCTGAATAAGATGTTTGCAGGTGGTCATGCCCAAACCCCTGATGTGTTGCAAACCGATGACTGGGTGCTGAATAAGATGTTTGCAGGTGGTCATGCCCAAACCCCTGATGTTTTTCAAAGTGAGAGTTCTTTTGGCCTTGAAGATCTGTTTCGCGATGACGTGGTGGTAGGACAAGGCAGTGTGGTCACGCAAGGGACAAACTTTGCCAAAAATGTTACGTTAGAGGCGCCCAAAAATTATGATTTCTCAGGTGTAAAGCTTGCAAAGTCTTTGCCTTGGACAAAGATTTTGTGGAGTGCGGATATGCTAAGGCTTGAAAGCCAGCAATCTGGCTTGGCAAAGGCGGCTTTTAAGGTGGCTGCACACCATGCCGTTCAATATGCGACAAGCAGTTTAGTGGATGCGGCGATTATGTTTTTCTGTCCATCCTTTGTTGCCCTAAATCCCGCTTCATTTTCTTTGAGCTCAGTATGGAATCTTAGCCAGGCTGTCGCCAGCTATGCATTTTATGGTTCTGTGACGGCGAATCCCCTTGGTCTTTCGGCAATGAGTGCGTTGCAAGTGGCGCATTTTGCCTACCAAAATCCCGAATATGTTTACATGGCGGGTCAGACGATGAATAAGGCCACCACTTTTGTTTCATCACTGTGTGGTAACCCGGTGATCGGTTTGGTAACGGGTGGGTTGAGTCCTTTTGCAGCATCGGTGGCGGACTTAGGATCGTCGTTTGCAGGGGATGCCCTGAAGGGTGTGTCGCGTGGTGTCATGAACTTTAATGCGATGCTTGTTGAAAAGTCTATAACGTGGCTCATGAGTGGTGCATCCACAGTGTATTCAAAGCTTTGGGCGGCACCTGCAACAGAACCCGTGCCAGCATACGCTTAAAAAACCATACTCAAATAAAGAAGGGCTCACAGCTATCAAAGTTGTTGAGCCTTTTTTATGTGTTGGTTTGAAGGCAAAGACTTTTACCAAAAGAAAGCAGCGCTGCTTCTAAGGTTTTGTCGTGCATGTGATCGTCCGGCAAAAGGGTTTGTAGCCACTTTTGATCTTGTGGCGTTAAGGCACGCTCTTTTTGAGCGGGTGCTGTGTGTGTAAAGGGTGCGGCTATTTGTTGATAATGAATGGTTTGAATCGCACAAAATCCGGCATATTGATTAACGCGGTGGATCAGGTGCGGCGTTTGATAAGATGCCTCAAGGGCGGCCGTGCCCCAAACACCCAAGGTCAATTTCCCCTCTTTGTTTTTTCTGGGAAAAGTCAATTTAAGGGGACGCGTGTTGTGTGCGTGATTTCCTGCAATTTCTTTCCAGTCAAGCACCAACTGTGCCCACAAAGCCTTTTGGGGCCTCATTTGCTTTTGCATCACAGTTGAAACAGGGGTTGAAAGACGGCGCATGATTTAAGGCTATTGGCGGGTAAAAAAATCCACTAAAAAGGCCACAAAAAGCAACAAGCATATCAAGACAGCAAAAGAGAGTCGGCGTTTTTTAAGGCGTTTGGCCTGTGCCAGAAAGGTTGAGTGGTGTGCCATAAAGAAGAGCCTCCTTTTTTGCAGTCTAATGTTTTTTACGCGTTTTTGAACTCTTTTTTCAAAGAATTTGTGTGGGCGATGATCAGTCGCGCTTGCAGTCGGGTAATTGAATCTTTGGCCATAACACTTTTGCGCGATGTCGCAAAAAGGCAAGGGCAAAGGGGGACGGTTTAAGCAGTTTCACCAGGCCATAAAACCAGCCAAATGTTAGAGTGCCGCTTAATGTCATGCGATGTGTTTTCCACAAAACCGAGACCATTTTTTCAAAAAGCTTTTTTGTCTCTTGTTTGCTTGTGCAGAACGTGTAATAAAAAGCCAAAAAACCGTCGTGATGTTGCCTTTTAAGATCATGTGATAAGTGATAGCCGCAGCGCGGTGCATACACAACAGGGGTTTTCATGTGAATAAAACGTTTGGCGTGTGTGGCCAAGCGTAAAGGCAACGATTGATCTTGGATAAAAAGACGCTCATCCGCGCCGCCGGCTTTTAGAAAAAGGCTGCGTTTTGTTAAAATCGGCACACCTCTGACGGCACATTGTAAAACGCCTTCAAGCGGTTTTTCAAAAACCTTAAAACGAAAATCGCTGGCGATCGGTGCTTGCTTTTGTGCCTCTTGGGGGGTTTGAAAATTTTTCACTTGGCCATAAAGAAAGTCAGCCTTGTGCTGACACAGCAAAGTATGCATTGAAAGGGTTGCGCCACGGGGTAGCAGATCATCGCCGTCCATTAAGTGCAAAAACGTTCCCTTGGCCAGAAAGGCCCCTTGATTCAGGCGCACACTGGGGCCTTTGTTTTGGGTGTTTTCTATAATGCGCATGTGCGCAAACGCTTTGGCTTCCCGTTTCAGCACGGCGATTGAATCGTCTGTCGAGGCATCATCCACAACAATGATCTCATAGTGAAGCTGGGTTGGCTGGCGCTTAATTGATTGTAACACCAAAGGAAGAATATCGGCTTTGTTGTAAACGGTGATGACATAGCTGACATCAAAAGGGCGTTGGGTCATGATTTTTTGACGCGCTCTTTTTTCTTTCATTTGATCCTATCATTGGCTTTGGTTAAGATAAAGCTGCAATGTTTATCTGCCGAAGTAGCTCAGCTGGTAGAGCAACTGATTCGTAATCAGTAGGTCGGGTGTTCAAGTCACCTCTTCGGCACCACTTCTACAGCGGATTTCAGAGGTTTTTGAGAGGAGAGCAAAAAAGGGTCTAGGTAGCACATAGGTAGCTTTTCAGCAAAAAAAGAGAAGCGTTTGGATCGCTCTTCATAACGGGGATCGCAGGTTGTGCCCTAGTCACTTGTACTGGGGCTCAATTCGTCGCTTAGACGCGTTATTTTAAGGCCTTTGTGCGTTGCAAAACTCTTCGGCAGCCCCTTTTTTAAAGCATTTTCATGATGTGTTGAATGGTTTTTAGGCTCCAAAGGGGACACTGTTTTTGCCACTAAGCATACGTATAAACACCCACAGTCGGTCATCTCGAAAATTCTTGTTGCGCTTTCGATTCAGCCAAGAGTGCACCTGCTGCATAATCCTGGTGCCTGTGACCCAAAAACGAAGACATCTTTGAAAAAGACGTTTAAGTGCGCACATGCACGTGGAGGCTTCGTTTTAACAGCAGGATATTTACTTACTTCTAGAAGGGGCAGTCATCTGGAACAAGGCAATTTTCTTTTTTCTTCTTTCCAAACCACGTACCAGCACTCATAACAGCCCTCTTAAAGGGTAAGTGTTGACTAATATATAGAATACCTTCTACATTTTTCCCTTCAAGGCGTTTGAGAGAAAACGCTTCTCTTGTCTGTTGACACAATTCCATCTCTTTCTCATCGAATAACTCTTGCAAAGAGTATGTTTTTTGAAGTTTTGGCTCGCTTTTAGCTATTTCACTATTTTTTTCGAATCTTCTCAGAAAACCAATTTTATCTAATGGAATATAAGCAAAGCTCTCGTTTCCGTTTTGCGTAGACACCAATAGTCCACCGGTAAGGAAGCCTGCGTACACTCCATCACGGAATCTCATTTTTTTACTCGGTAAAATCCCTACCTTGGCAACCGCGTGGTAGCGTGCAATGATTTCTCTCAATATAGCTTTCCACAGGGGAGCTGAATTATCTGCAATGTAGGGATCATTAAAGCAAGTATCCGTCTTAAAAGTATGTGGAAAGAGATAAAGGGGAGAGGAGGTTAAGAGAGCGAGTTGCATTCCATCTAAGTCACTGTAAGCCCCTCCATATAACATCAAAGCAAGTTTACGAAGAATATCTGAGACAGATCCATAACTGACAATTCCTCTACTTTCAAAATCTTGAACCTGCATGAGTTGCTTAAAAAGGTCATCAGGCAAGATTTTTGAAGCTTCTGCGTATAAAGTATTGATGCTATTCACCCGAAGCACAGGGCTGTTTCTTCCTTTGGGAATGATTGTTTGCAGTCTTTTGATATGCTCTTGAATTTCATCAGGAACAGACTCTGTCTTTTTTTTAACGAGACCTTGGAAGAGGCTGAAAAACCCTTTCTCTTGAGGTAATAAGTTGTCGTCATTTGCTCTTACAAACCACCTAACAGTTGAATGGTACTGCTCGTAATGTTGAGGCAGTTGAACTTTTTGAAAGTAAGCATAAAAGGCTTCATTAAATTTTCGAAGGAGGGCTGTTGAGGTTTCTGCGCGTGATAGCTCATTTTTTTCCCTTTTAGGATAAGCTAAAAATTGATCTAAAAATTCTGGTAACTGTTTTTCTTGAGAGGGTCTTTGGCTTTGTCTAAAGTACTGACAAAAGGTACGGTTAAGTTGTGACAATTGTTTAGAAGCGTCATTTGTTATCTCGTGGGATTGAAAGTTATTTTGGTACGCGTTAATCTTCGCTTCTTTTCTTTTATCAAAAAAATAGGTGCTTTGAGTTTTAAAAAGTGTTTTGGGTCGATCAGTCCATAAATGTACCGTCCAGGGAAGAGGAGAAGCTTCATTATTCAGAACTTCCGAGCACCAGGACAATAATCCTAAAACATACATATCAGGCATTGGATTACCGCACCAGATAAGATGAATATTTTGTGGGATTGGTTTTTTTGCACCTGAAAGACGACAAATTTTTGCGAAATGCGCAATGTCCATGTCTCTTAGAACGTTTATTGTGGATTGCTCTTTTAGACAGTTAGAAATTTGTCTTCCCACTGTTGACGATTTAAGGTTTATATCTGTGCCTTGAGCATCAAACCCCTGGCATTGTAGCAGATTGAATTGGCTCTCAGAAAAAACCGAGCTCCGATGACGCAGTGAATTTGGGGGAACAGCAGAACAACTATCTGATTGCAATAGCAATAAAAGGATCAATAAGAAAAACAAAACTAAAAATCAAAAAATAACAACTAGGCATTATCTTGCTTAAAATAGGCAATAAATAGGAATACAGTATTCATATGTATACATTGGTCAATCTTTGACAATAGTGGACGTCCAGAGAACGATATCCGCATCCACTTCGTATTCTTTAAGGATTTTTTCAGAAACAACCCTCTCTACTTTTGTAGGTGCTTCAGGGCGCATGATTTGTTTTGAGAAAGAACGTAGACAGAGAGGTTTTGGCGAGAAAAAGCGGGTTTGTTTGAAATCTGGGCTGCGGGCTGACGCCATTCTTCTGGCGTCTGCGTCCACAAAGCATAGCCGCTTTTGAATAGCGAGGGCACTTTAAGGGGTGATACAAAGAACGAGGCGAGACGTGTACTTTAGTACACGAGCAACGCTGTATCAACTTACAAGGGATCCGCTATAAATCGTGCACCCCAAACATGGGGAGAAGGTTTATGGCGCCTCATGTTCGACAAGCGTGAGAACGCAACATCGAAACACCAACAAAAATTGACAAAATATTGCTTTTATTGCATATATTTTCCATACAGTTTTCGATTGTGAGGCTGTTTTTATGAAAAACATCGCATCTATTCTTTTAAATCTGTTTGTTGTTTTTGTCTTCGCGCAAAATCCCTTGTATGCCGCTTTAGACCATGTGGAAAAAGAGCCGCATGCTTCTCTTAAACGCCAGAGATCATCTGATGCCTGCCTGACAGAGCCGCTCACTAAAAAAGCTCGGCAACTCACACCAAAGGCACAGGAAGCACAAAATAAGCTTGATGCGTTTGAAAAGCAGCTTGCGAAACTTGCCAAACACAAGATGCAGAAGGATTACAAACAAATGCCTTTCTTACAGATTGGAGTTTTGATGATGATCAAGAACCTTGGGAAGCCCTGGTAGAAGAACGCCAAATCCCAAGATGGCATGTGGCAGAAGGTGTTCCCCAAAAAGCCTCCTTTGCGGTTCTATCACATGCTTTGTGGAACGCTGCCTTCACAGAACCCTATCAAAAAATGATTCTGCACACCTTGTATCCACTCTATGAATTTGCAACGGATCAAAGAGAGCTGCCTGATGCGATGCAAGTCGCCTCAAAACGGTTGCGGGCCTTGCGATTTAAGCATACGTATATCAAGCGGCGTTTTGCCACAACTGCCTGCTGCCCAAACGAAACGAGGGCGAGCAGGGCAAAAAAAACGGATCTTGTTCATTTCTTTTTTCCAATTGATAAAAGAGGGTGCACTTTTGTACCTTCTATCAACCAAGAAACAAATAATGAAAAACACTTGTACGGTAAACGATCGTGTGCTTTTGTCAATAAAAAAACAAAATCGATGTTTGTGGCTTGTTACGCTGACCCTTCGGAGAACTTTTAGTTTTCTTCAATGTCTGGCGCATAAAGGGCCTCAAGAGGGGTGAGTTGCCTTTTCTTTGCATCATACAAAAAGTGTCTCAGGGGAAGATCGGCAAAATCCTCACGCTGGGTATACGGTTTCTTTGGACGATAGGTTTGTGGGTGCGGCGCCAGAAAGGATTGTTTTTTCTGCGTGCGTTTTGTCCATACCACTGTTGTTTCCTCATCTTCCTCTGCGTCGTCTTCAAGGACGTCAAACGCATCTGAAAGTTTTTGTTCTTTGGGCACAGTGATAACCGATCCTGGGCGAATATAAAGTTTTCCTAAAAAGGTTGTTTGTTTGCTATCAGCAAACATGTCATAGCTTGTGGTTTTGGCATAGGTTGTATAAACGGCAAAGTCTTCGTGCAGTGCAACGTGCATATCACCACTGGAAAACGTGCTAAAAAAAGCTTTCTGCACATCATCAATCCGGCGTAATAAAAGGGGGTCGTTTTTTGTTGCATTGGGGCGTTTGCCAAAATAGCTGGCCGTGTGTGGTGCTGTGTGCCAAAGCAAGTCTTCTTTTGCAAGCAACATTTCAAGGGTGGCTTTTCCTGGATGATGATAGCTTTGGTGGCGTCCCACGCTGACAAGGCACGCTTTTGGTGCAAACAGCTCAATCATTTTTTCGTGTGTGCATCCTTCATGCGGGCTGCCATGGTGGCTAAGCAGCAAATAGTCTGTTCTAAGGAATGCAGGGTTCTCTTTTAAGATGCCTGAGAAAGACGTATAGATGTGGCCCCATGTTTCTCTTGTGGCATCACCTGAAAAAACAAATCGGCTTTCTTTTCGTCCATCTTCCTGTGTGTCTCTGATGCGTGGAACAGTTAATTTTAATACAAGAGAGTTTGCATTGCTGCCCATATTAGCACGATAAAACACAGGCTCTGATGCACCAGTGTCCATGGGTACGGTGTCGCTTTGTTCAGTGTTTGTTGGTAAAACAGCCTGTTCAGTTTGTGCATGCCCTGCATTCATGGATAGAATTTCAAAAAAGGGGGTATCACCTTGGCTGTGGGGTGTGCCACCGAAAATTTGAAGCGCTTTTTCAATTTTTTTTTCTTGTTCTGTTCTGCTTGGCAGGTACGAGTTATAGGCACGGGCAACACCCTCTGTGGTTGCGCCATCTAGCCATTTGCCGTCTGTACGACGTGTGCCCGTGAAAAGCGGTTTGTGATCTAACAGATTGGCATTGTTTATTGCAACAAGCCATTTCTGGAACGTTTCATTGTAATCCTCCCAAAAGCCTGACAGTACAATATTGCCGATGCGCACGTTCATCTTCGGCGCAAGCAGTTTCGGGATAAGATTATAGTGATCTTTGTCAGGGTGCGTCACCACCACAGTTTGCAGATATCTGTTTGGGAGTGGATTTTGCGCTTTTTTCTTCTGGGCGCCTTTTCCTTTTTTGCTAGCCTTAGGTTTGGGTCTTGGTTTTTTATCGTCAGGCAGTTCTGAGCGTATTTTTAAGAATATATCCTGCATGTATTTGACGCGTTCTTTTTCATGCTTTGCTTTTTTTTCTTTAACCCTCTGTTCATAGCGTCTGCGTTTTTGTTCTGGTCCCTCGTTGTGATCCCCTTCCCGTTTTCTTTTGTTGTGGCGTTCTGGTTGAGCGGTTGTGGGGTTTGGCGGTGGAGATTGCGAGCTTCTATCAGAGGGCGCACTTGAGCCTGACTCTGTGTGACTTTCTGGTGTGGCGTGCTCAAAACCTTCAGAGGTCTGTTGTGTTGGTGGCACATCATCCGCATCCTCATAGAGGGTATATTTCTTTTTACCATGCACGTCAGATCCTTGTTTTTTAAGCGCTCTGTTGTGCACAAGAGCCGTTAAACGCGAAGCACTACTGCCAGCATCAATCAGCATGACGTGACCGCCACCCTTAACCAAAACGGCATTGCCTTGACCCACGGCATAGACGTTGACGTTCACATTCATAGCGCTTAAAAGGATTGAGCAAGGCAGGCATAAAAGTGCCATAACGCAAAGGTGTAGGGGGTATCTCATGAGATAGTCTTTTGTGTGTCAGAAACTTGCCTCTTGTTTGGTGGGCGCAGGTGGCGCAAGCGGCGTTTAAGGTTTTTAAATAATGCCTTGGCATCAAACAAATGCCGCAGATGCTCAGGGAATTCATAGTTGCGCCCCATATACAGAATGATGAGACGATCATCATTACAAGCAGCCTCATGTCCGTGAGTCACGGCATTGTGAAAGGGTGTTTGTCCTTTGCGGTTGATCTCGGTTCTTTTCGCTTTGTCGGGATAGCGATACTGTGTGCGTGCAAAGCGCCCGTTTTCCCGATAAGCTTCAGAATGATACCAGCGTGCAAGTCTGTGACAGGCCTGGGCATCAAAGCCATTTGCAGCCTGTTCGTAATAGTCTCGGCGTTTTTGACTTTTTTCTTTGCTCCGTGGGTCATGACTTTTGAATGAAATGTTGGCAAGCACAACCGCATAATGTACAAGGCCCAGATCAAGCTTTTCTTTTAAGAGTGGTTCATCTTTCAGATCATCGCCCTTAAGGTTGGCGTAAAGGGGTGTTTGCGCCCAATCACCCAAAAGGCTTATAGAGCTTGCATTTGCTTGAAGTGAACGTTCAATCTCAGTGCGCATGATTTGAAGTGTGTTTGAAGGCCGATCAGGGCACAGGCGATGCATGGCGCGTTCAAGCACAAGGGCTGCAATGGGGTTTTGAAAGCGCGTCGATAGTGCCAAAGCATAAAGACCAAACCGTCGCTGCACATAAGGATGATCCTCTAAAATGTCATCAAGGCCAGCGCGACTTTCAACCAGCGCGGCGCTTAACTCTTTTTTGTTTTGCGCAAACTCAAAAAGCGGGCGCAGTGCATGCATCACCATCAGCCTGTGGGGCTTATCAAGGGCAAGGTTGAAAAAGATTGAACCGCCAAAGGCTTCACGCGCGCTTTGTTCGTGCCATGCCAAAATGGGCAAATCTTCTGATGCCAGGGATGCGTGCATATCGTGATAACGTGCTACAACAGTTGCCCTGCTTGCGTCATCACGCACAATCAAATTTTCAAAGGAAAAGCCGCTGTCACAAACAACCTGATCCTGTACAAATCTATCAAAAGCAGCCTCTAGCTGTTTTATTTCAGGCCATACTTGCCCTTTTTGTGCATCTGACAGGTTTTTAAACCACGCTGCAAGAGAATGATCCATCTCTTTGGGCGGTGATTGTGGGGGAGACGGTGTTGCAACAGAGCTTCCGTCCGTGCGCCTGCGTTTGCGCACGCGGCTTGCAATGCTGTCCTCTTCACGAGGTCGCTTTGGCGCCCACAAAGCGTCTGTGGGCAAACAAAACAGCACACAAACAAGTGCAGATAAAAAACGGAAGGATACAAAACAGGAGGGCACAAAACGGAGAGAGTGCTTCAACATAACCCCTCCAAAAGTCAAAATTATTTATATAAATCATTGGTTTAAAAAGCTATTTTGTCAATAAGGACACACAATAAATCACAATAAAATCAAATAAAATGATTGATATATTGTATTTTTTGTGCCAACACAGCAATGCATATGTTTTGACAGGGGATGAATAACAATGTACAGAAGTCTTTTGCTTTATAGACATCTTTTACTTGGCGTGCTTTGTGTGCTATGCGCCACAAAGCTAGGGGGCGTGGTGTTTCAAAACATCAGCAATGCCGAAGATAGCCTTAAGGCAGTGCGGGCTTGTGAGCCCTTTAGTTCTCAGACTTGCCTTGTGAAAGTCAAACAGCCAAATGGTGAAATTGAAGGCGGTGTGGGCATTTTGATGGACAGCCAGCATGTGTTAGTATCAGGGCCTTGGGTGATGGATCCAGCAAAGATCACTGTGCGCCTGCTGGAAGGTGCTTTAGAAGAAACAGAATCAAGCACCACATCCCCTGAAGGCCCTTTGCCTGTGCAAGAGGTTTTTTCGCTTGCCACCCCCAGTAAAATGAAATGGGGTTGGGGTGTAAAAAGCCTGGCAAAAGAGCTTGACCGTGGTCCTCGTTGTGGTGTTGAGTACTTGTTGTCGGTGAAA
This sequence comes from Holosporaceae bacterium, assembly GCA_036881885.1. Lineage (GTDB taxonomy): Bacteria > Pseudomonadota > Alphaproteobacteria > Holosporales > Hepatobacteraceae > JBAJNL01. The sequence goes on along the minus strand of JBAJNL010000033.1, from coordinate 3,738 downwards.
GCAATGAACGTCGAGAGTTCTTTTACGCACTGTCGTTCCGCGGTGCATGTTGGGCCCAATCTTGCTCTTTTAAGGTTAAAGGTGCCTGTGAAGGCTGTGCCTTTGTGGGATCGCACTGCAGAGACACATGATGCGATGTCCATCAATCCTACTGTGCTGACCCTTGCAGCGCGGGCATATGGCATAGATGATCCGAAACGGCGCGATGAGGAGGAAGCCACGCGCCCATCAGAATTGCGTTTGTACGCCGTTGCACAACCGCCTGTGAGGAGTGTACTGGGTCAGGAAAAACGCTTTTGGCATGTGATTACCTATACGTTGTCTGGAGATGACCGGTTTGTGCTGAGTGCAAAAGAAAAAGCCCGCGTGCCTCAACACTTTGGTATGTTGTTAGAAAACAATATGGGCGGCATACTGCTTGGAACAGTAAACGGAAAAACGCGCCTTTTAGGGTGTGTCGACCAACTGCAGGTAATCACTGGGAAGAAAGCGCAACAGCCCAGCGCCGCAGAAGTGCCGTCAGCGGCATCCTCAGAGATGCCTTTAGAGGCATCTTTATAGGCGCCTTTAGAAGCGCCCTTAGAAGCATCTGCAGCGCAGCCCTTAGGAAAGAGGCGTAGGGCGCATTGGATATGCGAGGCAGTGACGCCTCAGATCAACAGCTTGCTGCAAGATATTGCGGCAAACCGCGTGACCAAAGAGCAAATTCCTGCCGCCTGGGCCGCCCTTTAACGCCCAGCTAACAAAAAAAGCCCCCTTAAGCAGGGGGCCACGTTAACAAAACGTTAATCGGATCACGTTTGGCTTAAGAAAGAGAAAAGTCAGGCACCAGCTTGCGCATTCTCTCTTCAAATTTTTTCCAGCCTGGATCGATAGCTGTGCGACCGACATCAACGGTGTCTTCTTCTCTGGTTGTGCGCACAGCATGCTGACCTGCTTCATCTTCGCTGTCAGTGCTTGGAAGGCGCATCGTTCTTTCAGATCCTGAAGCGGGTTGATAAGGTTTTTTATCATCAGCATTGTACGTCATTTCTGGGATATGACGCTTCCAATTAGGCTCTTGAGGAAAAAGTTGTTCAATGATAGCGGCTGTTTTTATAACATCCCACACACAGGTTTTCTGTGCGCGCGGGTCAAGTGTGTTTAGGTAAACAGTGGCTAGATGCGTTTTGGTCATCCAATCTTGGACCTCATCGTAAGACATTTGCTTATAAAGCGTATTCGCTATGATGCCTAACTGTCGTGCATCTTCTGTATCGTAAAGGTTTTCTGCGTTCTTAACTGACTTGTGCGTAAAGGCACTGCCAAACCTTTTAAAGGCTGTTTTTGACTGTGCGCTCTTGTCAAGAAAACCCTTTACGTTGTCAAGCGTCCAGTTCCATTTTGTGGGCTCAATGCGCCACACTGTGTTTTGTTTAAACCCTTTTTGTACTTGATTTTCATAATACACACATCCTGACGAAAGAGCCTGCAATGTTTCAAGGCGCTTTGCTTCATCGAATTTGTTAAAAAGTGCATGGGCAAGAATGGATGTTGTTTGGGGGGCTAAATCATGATTTTTTTGTAACAAAACAGATAAAGGGAGGACGTCTCCTTGAAAAATGTGGTCCTCTTGCACTGGTGGGTGTTGGACGTGTACAACCTTGGGGGCTTCTTGGAAGCACCAGTTCATTGGGTCAGATCCATATTTTGCACTGACTGTCTGAAATGGTTGCCTTTCAAAATCTTTATCGGAAATAAATCTATTATAGCAAGGATCAAAGCTCCACATTGCACACTTTTTCGTTTTGGGATCGCGCGATTCAACGGAAAACCTACCATCGGTTATTTTTAAAAAGCGATCTTCTGCGATGGTTTGTCCTGCGTGTTCTGACGCTTCAATTGCGACCTGCATTGTCCAGTGCGCGCCTTCTCCTTCCACACCTTTAAGCGTTAGTGTGCCCAGCTTGGCATCTGTTTCTGGGTCCTCGCCAACCAAAGCTGCTGAGTACAAAAAAGAAAATAGACAAAAAGAAAACGCCATCATGCGCTTTGATCGAAGAAACATAAAATACCTCACAAATAAAGAGTACGGACTTGTGTTTTTAGCTTCTGGCTCAATAGTGTCAATTTTGACTTAATGAATTCTTTGAAAGAAAAACAAAAAGAAAACTAGGTTATGCTTTTTTGTCACATGGAATATAAATTATGATATTTATATATTTTAATGATAATTATTAAACCTTATTAAGGATATTTTTGATTTTATCAAATAATTTTAATATCTTTTTCATTAGTTTGTCTTAAAAAGATAAAATTTTTTACCCATCGATGTCGTATAAAAATAAAAAAGGCTGGATCTGCGCACAGAAAAGTTTACAGCGAATGGCGGCAATGTTAATCGCGTCGCTTGATGTTAAACCTGTGGCTGGTGAAGGCTGGGGTCCTTTGCGCTAAAGGCGGCAACGATGGCGCGCGTTGCAGCGGCAAGGGTGTCTTCTTGTAAAGTGGCCTTTTTGTCATTGGTTGTGTAATAAAGGCCTAACAAAAGGGGTGCATGCTGGGGTGGCCACAGAATGGCCAGGTCGTTGGTTGTGCCATAAGCGCCGCCCGTGCCTGTTTTGTGGCCCATAACCCAACCCTTGGGCAGGCCCGCGCGGATTCTTGCGGCGCCCGTTTGGGTGTTTAAAAGCCATAACGTTAGCTGCTCTTTTTGCGGTTTGCCTAACACCTGACCCAGCGTGATCTTTTGAAAGCTTTGAACCATGGCCCTTGGGGTCGAGGCATCATGCACGTTGCCCTTGCCGCCCGAATAAGCTTCGCGGGGCCAGTCATGATCTTGCCGAAAACTGTGATCGCCGATGGCGCGCGCAAAGTGCGTTATTCCCTTAACGCCACCGATGAAGGGTAAAAGTAGATTCATGGCCGCGTTGTCAGAATGGCTGATGGCTGCAGAGCACAAAGCCTCAACGGTCATGCCGCAAGAGAGGTGTTTTGCAGTGATGGGGGCATAACCAGATTGTGTGCAGTCTTCTTTTGTATACTGTACAACCTGTGCTAGCAGGTCAGGGCTTTGCATGCTTTGGTGTAAAACCGCAGCAACTCCCATTGTTTTGGCGGTGCAACCGGTGGGAAAAACCTCGTTTGCACGATACGCAATCACATGCCCATTGGCTGTATTGATGGCAAAAACGCCTAAACGTCCTTGGGTTTTGGCCTCAATCGCCTTGATCTTATCCACGATCGCTGTCTTCTCTGGGGTGGCTAACGCTGCACCAGGCAAAAGTGCCCAAAAGACGCACACGATCAGCTTTTTGAGGGCGCCATCAAAGGGCCTGTTGTGTGGTAACATAAACAATGTGATTTTTTGCCTCATTATAAAAAAAAGGCGCCCGGTTTGCCAAGCGCCTTCTTAAAGGTTTAAGCGAATCTTACGATCCCGCTTTATTTGTTTTTTTTACTGCTCTGTGGCGTCTGTTGCCTCTGGATCTGTCACAGCAAGGTTAAACAGAGACGGATGCGCTGCCCAGTACTGCTGTGCCGTTGAGCTTGGTGGCACGGTGTTATCGCCTGTCACGCGAAACCGCTCTCCATACATTTTGCGAAGTGTCATGCATACATCCACCATGGGATAACGTGCTGACGGCACAATTGTTAGGCTTTGAGGGCGGTGCTTCAGGTTCAAAAGCGCTGCACAAAAGTCGCCATTGGTGAAAGTGCTGCTTAGGCAAAGCTGTTGTAAAGGGCGCCCTATATGAT
>JBAJNL010000032.1:0-14836 GCA_036881885.1 Holosporaceae bacterium | reverse complement strand
TCACCATAGCGCCCATCGCCAGGCCGGCGCGAGGGTTGCACAAAAGCGCCATAAAAGGGCTCGCTCCCCAGCGCCCTAAAAACGGTTTCGGGATGAAAAGTGCCGGCGCCCATTTCAACATCGTAAGGCTGCAAAATGGCGCAGCCTTTTGCCGACCAAAATTGCTGAAGGCCAAAAATCATTTCTTGAAAGGTGGTCATAAAAGCCCTTGGTTCTAAACGCCGCGCGCTTTTGGTGGCGCGCTTTTGCAAAGCCTCTTTTAACCTATCGATCTTGGCGCCCCACCGTCAAGCCTGCCTGCACAGAAGAGAGGGTCATGATAATCAGTCGTTTAAATTGCAATAAAAATAGATTAACAATATTCATGCGGCATATTTTTTGACAAAATAATGCATTGTTTCTTGGGTTGTATGGAATAAAAAAAGAAAAACAAATGCTTTTAAAATAATACTCGATGAGAGAAGCATTTGTTAGGCAAAATGAGTCCGTCCAACTTTTTTGCTTGTGATAAATTGAAAATTTTAGGAGGTTTTGATGAAAACACATCGACTTTTTCCCTGTTTGTTTCCCGTTTTGGCCGTGGCCATGCTTTTGCCCTCGGCTTCTTTTGCCCGCGAAACAAAACCTGGCCATCCCAAGCCTGAAGCAGAACAAACAACCGCTCCGGTAGCTGCACAGCCTGATACGACAAGCCACGATGGCGTGGCAAACATGCTTCCGGCTTCACTTGATGACTTGCCTCTTGAATCAGGCTCAGAATCAGACTCAGAGTCCATTGTAGTGATCGAAGAAGAGCCATCATCGCTTCAAGGTGCTGTCGGTGGCGCACCGGCGCAGCCTTCAACGGCAGAGATGATGGAACAAATTCTGCAGCAACAGAAGGCGCAGGCTGAGAAAGTGAAAAAACTGCAGGCTGAAAATGAACGCCTAAAGGCTCAACAGGAGACTGCAGGCAACACCGCGTCAGATAATCCTTTAGGCGCTCTGTGTAGCCGATTAACTGATTGTGGCGAGGCGAAAAAATGGAGCGGTCTCTTGCGGAAAAAAGAGCAAGAAAAACCTAACGCCAATTTCCTCTCAAACCTCCTGGAGGTTACCTTGAATGGTGGTATAACTCAAGGTGGCCAAACTGTGAATGAAATGCTCCAAGGGCAACAAGCGGAAACACAGGGTGCGGCAGCGGCGTCATCACAATCTGCGCCAGAAACGGTTGCAGCAGAGCTCTTCACACAGATTTTCGGTGGTGCCCGCAATAATGATAGGTCAGCCACAGACAAAGCTACTGAGAAAACACTAGGCTTTTTGAGAAAACTCTAAGTTTTAAAACCAGCTCGTTAAGCCAAACGGCCAGGCGTCTTCTTTAAAACGAAGGCGCTTTTTTTATGTGTGGCATGGCCGCAAGCGTTTCCACAAAAAGCTAGTCCAGTTTTTCAATCTCGCCAGGGGCAAGGCCGTTGTTGTCGTCAAGGTCGGCTTCTTTGATGTTGGGGTTTGCAGGTTTTGTGATGTAAGGGTATCTTGTGGCCCTTAAAAACCGTGTTGTCAGGGTCAGGGTATCTTCGCGCCGTCTGTGTAGCAAAAAATAATCATAAGCAAGCTTGCCGGCCAAGCGCGGATGTTCGTAACTGCGATTGGGTTTCCACTTGCGTGGACGTCCTATGATGCTATCCATCAACCCCTGCCACATGCACACCCGCGTTCGGGGATAAATAAAAATTCTGGGGTTTGTTTTAAAGCTGGGTTTGTTTTGCTCTTGAAAATAACAACACGTTAAAACGGCTTGGTCGTGCCCGTGCGAGTGAAAAAGAGAGTATTCTGGTAAAATCGTGCTAGGGTCGTCTGTTAAGATGCGTGGATCGCACATATAGGTTAGCCATTTTTTCAAAAAATCACGCGCGTAAGGGGTGTTTTTTACCACAAGAAAACCAGCGCTTAGTGATGTTTTGTGAAGATATTTTTCATCATCAAGACCGGTAAGATAAAGTGCATCTCTTTTAATGGTTCCAGCTGTTTGCCCTGGTGTGCTTTGAAAAAGAACCAAATCTTTGTGGGCAAGTAGGTTCACCAAGGGCGTGATATTTTTTGTAATGGCCACGCCGGTGTCTATATAAACAACCACATCATTTTCAGGCACCATATTTAGTGTTTTCAAGATAATATAAGGCTTCCACAGCCAGTAACCACCGCCGCGTGGCCTGTCAAGAATGGCTTTGTTTTTTTGGTAAAAGGTTGCGTCAAGATCCTGGCGTCCATAATTGATGACAGCATCAACGCCACGCCCAATGGCTGAATAATTTAAAAAATTGCGATTTTTAAACAGCACCTGATTGGTCCACTGACCGCCGGCTGCATAGCTTATCAGCCAAACTTTTCCCTTTAGCTTGCGCTTTGGGGTATTAATGGGACGCATCGAGATGTCAAGTTCAGAGTGCATCGGGCGTGTTAAAAAGTGGGTTAGTGCAAATGAAATACAACAGCCCACGACAAAAGTGAGTACAAAGGCGCGTTGCTGCGTGCGCGGCAGCGCAAAAAAAGGTTTGCAAACTTCTTTGAAAAACGCTTTAAGCCAAAGAAAGAGTGTTTTTAAAAAACGCACGGTCCACCTGCCTGTCAGATACAAGAGAAGCCTTAATCCTAACAATGTTTTGATGTCATAACAAACTGTTAACAGTGGCCTTGTTGTGTGCAGGAAGTTTTTTGTTCTGCAGGGTAAAGCATTTTAAAAGGCGCCCCGTGCCGCCTTGTGTTTTGGGCCAGAAAACGCTACAAAGGTTAAGGGGCGTATAGCTCAGTGGTAGAGCACTACGTTGACATCGTAGGGGTCATAGGTTCAAATCCTGTTACGCCCACCAGGTTTGGAAGGTTTCGTAAAAGTGTTGCCATTCAAGGTGACTTAAGTTGTGTGTCAAAGGTGGCGCGTTCCGTTATTGGCACCATTTTATAGGCAAGCGCATTGAAACATCACACCATTAAGCAGTTTCTAGCCCCCTTTATTTCTGCGTGTTTGTTATGGCGCCTAATGACCATCGCACTGACATTTGTGGCCCTTGCGGGTTTTTATCAGCAGTCTTTTTTGGCAGTGTTTTGCTTTGTGGTGCTGGCCGTTGTGACTTTTCTGTGCGGGCAAGACAAAGCCGCATTGTCACCCCTTGCCCTTAGAGCATTGTGGGGTGTGTGGTGTTTTTTAGGTGCCTCTGGTCTTTTAGCACTGACGGGGGTGTCGTCCTTTGGAAAAACGCCTTTAATGCGTGGCGCTGTGCTGCATGACGGGTGGTTTGTCTTTTGGCTGGCGCTTTTTGCAGCGGCACATTGGGCGCTGTGGCGCTTTCGCTTTTTGATGGATGCCTGGTGTCAGCCAAAGGCCCGTTTGTGGCTTGCGGTTTCAATACTTGGCAGTTACACCCTGGTTGCCTTGTGGGTTGGGGCCTGGGTGATGTTGTTTATAAGTGGCAAGACACCCTTCTTACTCAACAACGTGTGCGCGGTATGTCCGCCTGTCTTAGAGGCCGCGCTGCACATGCGTTTTTTGCAGGCCTGCTTAACGTATTTGATTGGTTTGTTTTGGCTGTGTGCGTTGCCGCTTTTTGCAGTGCTGCCCAAAAAAGGCGCTCTTGTGATCAGCGCTGCTGCGTTGTTGTGGTTGCTTGCTTTGTGCTTGGCGTTACCTTTTTACACGGGCGTTGTGGCGCTTGTGGTGAGCACAGTCCTAAGCTTTGCCTGCATCTGGCTTGTGCAGCATTTTTTTGTGGGCAAAGCGGTGGTGTGTGCCGCGATCTTCTCACTGTTAGGTGTTTTGCTTGTGTGGTTGATGCCTTTTTTGATTAATGCTTGCGTGTCATGGGTGATGCTAAAAGCACCTTTTTGTGAATGGTGTTCAGACAAAGGGCTTCGTTTTGTGATGAACCTTGGCGTCCATTGGAAAGAACTGCTCACCTTTGTAGATCAAAAACTTTGGTGGGGATGGGGACTGGGGTCAGCTGAGGTTTTGTCGCAAAAATGCCTCTTTGTGCCCTTGCTTTTTCCGCATAACCTTGTCTTACAATGGTGGCTTGAGGGAGGAATTATGTCTATATCAGGTGTGTCTTTCGGCTGGTGCGGGATGTGTCTGTGGCTTTTTTGCTCTTTTTGTAAAAATGACATCCAAAAAAGGCAGGCTTTCTTTCAAGAAAATAAGTTTGGTACGCTTTCAAAGAGGGTGTCACGTCTTGAAGCCTCTTTTTTCTTGCTTTGCTTTGTTTTAAGCGTGCTGTGCATCACGCTTGTGCGGTATGCTTTGTGGGATCAGGGGTTTGTGTATGGCGTGCTGGCAAGCTCGGTTTTGTGGCACGTGTGTGTTAGAAGTTTTGTGCGTACACACCATGCGCAGACTGCAACGCCTTTAAAGGACACACGTCAATGAGTGTGCATCGTTTGTGTCCTCTGTTTTCGCCCCGGTGTGTGGCGGGGTGCGATGAGGTGGGGCGCGGGCCTTTAGCGGGGCCTGTGGTGGCGGCAGCTGTGATTTTACAGCCTGCTTTTTATCAAACATCTTTGCGCCATGCGTTGCGTGATTCAAAATGTTTAACGCCCAAGCAACGCACAGTGGTGGCAATGCGTTTCATAAGGGCGGCCTCTGCGGTAAAGCCTCTGCTTTTGTATGGTCTTGCGGTGGTGCCCGCTGATGTGATTGATGCGCTTAATATTAGGCAAGCCAGTCTTTTGGCGATGCGGTGTGCGGTTGCACAGCTACCCGTTGTGCCCTCTTTGGTATGCGTTGATGGGCGCGATGCGCTTGAGGGTTTGCCGTCGCAACCGTTGATTAAGGGGGACGGCTTTCATCCCGCCATTCAGGCTGCCTCTATTTTAGCAAAGGTTGCGCGGGATGGTTTGATGGATCTGTGGGCGCGGCGTTACCCAGGATATGGTTTTGAGCAGCACAAGGGGTACGGCACAGCGCAGCACCTAAAGGCATTGCATGCAAAAGGGGTGACGCCCCTGCATCGTCACAGTTTTGGGCCTGTAAGAGAGGCGCTTTTAAAACGTCACCGAGACGCCGCGTAACCACGGTATGACCTTGGGGAGCACATAAGAAAAAGAAAGCGATGATCCCGCTTGCAGTGTTTGTTGTGGCAGCTGGTGAAAGATCACCTCTCGGGTTTCAAGAGGCAAAGGGTGCTTTTGATTTTTTGGTGGTAAAGCATTTGGGACATCTTTCAGGTCAAGCAATTTGATTTTCAGTGGTTTAAGGTCAATGGCGGTGGTGCTGGTATTAAAAAGATGCCCTTCAACCGTAAATCGGTTTGTTTGCGGGTTAAGATGCAGCTTAAGATTGCGCATTTGAATGCCCGCAACAGTGGTTTTTTTAGCAGGCAACACAGCGTCTAAAAACTTTGTGGCAAAAGGGTGTGCAAAATTTTTGAATAAGGACAAATGACCAAAGTGTTCTGTGCTGATACCAAAAAATGTTAGTAATAAAAGGCCTGATGTGGCGATTGTAAAAAACACAGACTGCCGAAAGGGTAGACGTTGTTTGACCGTTTTTTCGTTAGGGGATGCGTGTGCAACTTGGTGTGACTTAAGCTTGCGTGCAAAACCTTTGTAAGAAGAGGCTTTGGGTTGCTGGCCTAAATCTAGGATCGGAAGATTTTTTTGATCTTTTTTTTCAGCAATCCACACCGATTGACAAGCTGTGCAACGGACCGGACGTGCTTCTTCAAGATCAGCGGCGTCAATGTAATAGCGTTTGCTGCAAGTGGGACAGGTAATAACCATTGTGTTTTAGCCAATCGCTGTTTTACTCATTTTCTTTCGGCAAGATCTGTCTTTTAAAAAGTAAAAAATATCAACTTTTTCAACATCTTGATGAATGAATTTTTTATCCTTAAGGAAAAAGTATTAATAAAAAGTGAATGTTGAACGTCTGTTGACAATGATTCTATTTTATTTAATGTTAAAAGAATGTAAAATATTTTATAGTTTTTTCTTAAATGGGTAAAAATATGAAAGCATAACTGTCAATCGGGACGAGAACTTATTTGGTTTAGCAAAAACTGCCTAGCGTGCCCGTGTGTCTTTTGACCGAAAAGTCTTTTATATCTTTTTTGGGCAAGTTAAGATAGATAATGTTCAGATCCTGTGTGTTTTTTGTCTCAGTTTTTTGTTGCTTTTTTGTGTTTTTCGGGTTAAAAAAAATGCAGTCAAAAGTCGTGAGAGCGGAAAAATGCCTTTGGTGCGTCTTGAAAGGAAACAGTATAAAAAATCAAGACGTTTGTTTTGTTTTCTGGACATTATGTCTTTTGTCATATTTGATAGAAAAGTTACTGATAAATAAGAAGGGGGAGAAATGTCCTATCAGCGTGGGTCGATGCGTTCAAAGTCATTTTCACAATTAATGTCGTCTTATACGTTACCGCAAGAAATCCGTAACCCAGAGGCGTTAAAGCGCCGTGGGTTTAGCAATCTTAAAATTCTACGTCGTACACGTGGTTTTACCTTAGAGGGGCTTTCTAAGTTGACGGGTATTTCCCCGTCTTACTTGTCGCGGCTCGAGGCGGGCGCACGTCGCCTTAATACAGACTTGATGAAGAAGTTGTCGCCTGTTTTAAAATGTGAGCCTGCAGATCTTTTGGGATCGACGTTGGCACCCTTGCCTTCCTTGTCGCGTAAAGCCGAAAAAAAACGCATGGCGCTTGTGAGTGGTGGCAAGGGCGGGGCTTCGCTGAAAGCCGAGACAGCGCGTGATTTGCCGATCTATACGTTGGCTTCAAATGATAAAACAATGATTGATTTTAAAACAGCTGCTGACTGGGTGGTCAGACCCTATCAGCTGCATAACATTGATAAGGCATTTGGGCTTTGTGTGGCCGATAATGCGTTTGTGCCGCGTTTTCAGCCAGGTGATACGCTTTTCTTGCATCCATCAAAACCTTTGTCTGTGGGGTGTGGTGTTCTGGTGATTGACTTGAATGAGCAAGCTCATTTGCGCACGTTTTGTGGTTGGGCCGAAGATGGCTTGATGCTACAGGCCGTGGATGGACGCAATGATTCCTATCTTGTGAAAAAAGCTGACATTAAACGGGCATATAAAGTCGTTGGTGTGCTTTGCGCCTAAGGTACGTTCCCTTTATTGATCGCCGAAGTTAAGGGGGCGTCAGCGCTTTCAAAAGCGGCTTGCTGTTGCTTTGAAGGTGCTGCTTGCTCCTGCAGGCCTCTTTGGTGTCAGAGAGAGCCGCGTGTCCTTTATGCTAAGGGGCTGTGTTGTTGTCACAACAGCCAGATGACTGCAGCGCAGCATAAGCCTTTGGCTCTGTCGTTTGGCGGCAGTAAGGTCCCTGATGAAGGGGGTAGGCGTCTGTTTTGGGGATGGGCAGCTTATTTTTCTGCAGCCAGCATAAAACCCGTGGGTCAATCGCACCTTTATAGACTGCATTCAGATAAAGCAAAGGGCTTGGGTCTTGGGCAATTAAAAAAGTGACGCCGGTGACAGCCTCCATGTACTGCGAGCGCGTGTTGCCGTTTTTTTCAAACTGCCAAGGATTTTCGTGGCGTCTTAACAGTGCCTGCAGAGCGTCTTTGCGCCAAAGTGCTGCTTGTAAGTTGTTGCGTGACCGCGCATAGCACGTTTTTTTTAAGACCCCCCTGATCTTAAAAGGTTGCTTTTCAACAAAACGTCCGCCTGGGGGAAAAAAGATGACATCCTCACTGAGCTGGCAGTAAACCACCTTGGGTGATGTGTCCATCAAAGCGACCACTTGCTTAAGTCTGTCTTCCTGAACTGGTTTGCAAAAGAAGTAATCTTCTTGCAAATACAAAACATAAGGCGTCTTGACCTTTGAAAGCACCTCAAGAAGATTGGCGCTCCACCCCTTATCACGGCCTATTTTGTGCGTGATCACACGTTTGTGGACAAAGTCTTTTTGGCCTGCAATTAACACAAGGGGCACAGCGCTTTTAGCGCTTTCAAGCCAGGGCCAGGCCCGAAACAAGCAGGCGAAAAAAGAGGGCCACAAATCACTGTACTTATCACACGAGCTGACAATGATTGTGATGTCCTTAAAGGCGGCAGCTCTTTGTGTTTCATCAAGACAAGGCGCCTTTAAGGCCTCATTGTCCTGTGAAAGGGCTTGAGGGGGCGCCTGCAACGTGCACAAAAAAAAACTGAGCAGGCAAAGGGCGATGTAACGCACGAGATTACTTGTGATTACGAGGCTTTTTGTAGTGTCTCAAGAGCGCGCTCAAAGCGACCAGCGTGTGATTTTTCGGCTTTGGCAAGCGTTTCAAACCAGTCAGCAATCTCATCAAAGCCCTCATCGCGGGCTGTGCGCGCCATGCCAGGATACATATCTGTGTATTCGTGGGTTTCACCTTTGATGGCCGAGGCAAGATTTTGCTCGGTGGTGCCAATGGGTACCTCGGTGACGGGGTCGCCTACTTCTTCTAAAAACTCAAGGTGTCCATGGGCATGGCCGGTCTCGCCTTCGGCGGTCGAGCGAAAAACAGCAGCGACATCCGCGTGCCCTTCAACGTCAGATTTTTGTGCAAAGTACAAATAACGACGGTTTGCCTGTGACTCGCCTGCAAAGGCTTCTTTTAAGTTCTCGTGTGTTTTAGACCCTTTGAGTGCTGTCATGGACTAAAAATCCCTCTAGATAAGATACATATTCTTCTGTCATAACAAAAACACGTCCGTTGTGCAAAACCCTTTTCTTCTTTTTATACTTCACAAGCTGAGGAAGTTGCACTAGAATCACTTATCACAGTCCGCAGCTCGTTTGACACAGAAGGGGGGAGCGTCTCTATGGCTTTTCGCTTACCAGATTTGCCTTTTAACAAAGCATCGCTTGATCCGCACATTTCAAGCCGCACGCTTGAGTTCCATCATGAAAAACATCATGCCGCCTATGTGAATAAACTGAACGAGTTGATTGCAGGAACGCCCCTTGAGGATTTATCGCTTGAGGCCATCATTCAGCAAGCCGACAAAAACCCGCAGCAAGTTGCTGTGTTTAATAACGCGGCGCAGATTGCACATCACACGTTTTTTTGGCACAGTTTGTCGCCCAATGCAACCAAGGCCCCCAAAGACGGCCCTTTTAAAAAGTTGCTTCAGGCATCGTTTAAGGACATCAAGTCATTTCAAGAAGCTTTTCGCAAGGCAGCCATTGGTCAGTTTGGCAGTGGGTGGGTGTGGCTTACGCTTAACCAAGAGGGTAAACTGGCGATTGAGACCACCTCAAATGCGCAGCTTCCAGAGGGAAAACCTCTTTTAACGTGCGATGTGTGGGAGCACGCCTATTATCTTGACTATCAAAACCGTCGTCCCGATTATGTGACCACCTTTCTTGAGCATTTGATCAACTGGTCTTTTGCGGAAGACAACCTAAAGGCTGCTTAAAAAAGTTTTGAGTTGTGATGATCTAGGTGTGAGGTTTTTTTGATGGATCGCAATGAACTGGTAACGGCTATTTTAGAGGACATTCGTGTTCTAAGGGGGCATCTTTGACTGGGATCAGGCCCTTAAACGTTTAGACACGTTGCAAGTACAGTCTGAGGATCCCACGCTTTGGGATAATGCCAGCAAAGCGCAAGACATCTTGCGTGAAAAAGAAACGCTTAAAGCACAAGTGGATGATATTCAAGCCATTCAAAAAACACTTGATGAATTGCGTGATCTGATTGAACTTGCCGAAGCTGAGGGCGAAAAAGACCTGGTGGCCGAAAGCTGTCAGACATTAGAGGATCTTTTGAAGCAAACACAGCAAAAACGCCTCGAGGCCATGTTGGCCGGTGAAGCCGATGCGAACAATTGCTTTTTAGAAATTCACGCGGGGGCGGGTGGCACCGAAGCACAAGACTGGGCGCTGATTATCTCGCGCATGTATCAGCGTTGGTGCGAGCAAAAAGGATACAGCGTCACCGTTCTAGAGCACAGTGCGGGCGAAGAGGCCGGTCTTAAGTCGATTACGTTGCGTGTGGCCAACAAGAAAAAAGCGCGTTTTGCCTATGGTTGGCTTAAAAAAGAAAGTGGCGTGCATCGCCTGGTGCGTATTTCGCCTTTTGATGCGTCAAAGCGTCGTCATACAAGTTTTGCATCGGTTTGGGTGTTCCCCGAAATTGATCAAACCATCGATGTTGTGATCGAAGATAAAGACTTGCGTGTTGACACCTACCGCGCATCAGGCGCCGGTGGTCAGCACGTCAACAAAACCGACAGCGCCATTCGCATCACACACGTGCCCACCGGCATTGTGGTGCAGTGTCAAAATGACCGATCACAACACCGCAACCGGGCGCAAGCCATGGACATGCTGCGGGCACGCCTTTATGAGCGCGAGCTGCAAAAACGTGAAGCTGCAGCCGATGAGGCGCAAAGCAGCAAAACAGAAATTGGCTGGGGCCATCAAATTAGATCTTACGTGTTGCACCCTTATCAGATGGTCAAGGACACGCGTACAGGTGTTGAAGTAGGCAATGCGCAGTCAGTTTTGGATGGCAATCTTGATCCCTTTTTGTGGGGCATGCTGAATCAAAAAAAGTAAACTACGCTACATACCCTTATGCCTGCCGTTTTTGCCCACCTTCATCCTGAACAGCCGTTGAAAGCTTTTTTGGATGCGTTAACGCAAAGGCTTTTGGCGCATGATTTATCAGATGAAGAGGCGCAGCGCGAGGCGTTGCTTGTGGCTGAAAAAGCCTTGATGTTATCGCCGCTTGAGCTTTTGGCGCAGCAGACGAAGCCTCTTTCAAGCTTTGCGCACCAAGCGCGTTTTATCACGTGGGCACAAAGGCGTCTTCAGGGCGAGCTTTTGTCGCGGCTGCAAGGCAAGCGCGCGTTTTGGAAAGACATGTTTATTATCACGCCCGATGTGTTAGATCCGCGTCCTGAAACCGAGCAACTTGTTGCCTGTGCCCTTCAGCACTTCGCTTCAAAACCGCCACCACGTTTTTTAGAGCTGGGCACGGGCTCGGGGTGCCTTGTGTGCAGCCTTTTAAAAGAGTGGCCAAAAACAGAAGCCGTGGCTGTTGATCTTTCAGCCAAAGCGCTTTTGGTCACACACAAAAATGCCGCTGCGCTGGGTGTCGACAAGCGCTTGCAGCTTTCGAAGGGGTCGTGGTTTCAAGCACTGCCGGCAGAAGAGAGTGCGTTTGACTTGATTGTGTCGAATCCGCCCTACATTGCTACAAAAGAGCTGGCGCATCTTGCAGCAGAGGTGCGTTTGTTTGATCCAAGTTTAGCCCTTGATGGCGGCGCTCAGGGTCTTTTGGCCATCAAAGAGATTCTTGAGGGCGCGCCAGCATTTTTAACGCCACAAGGTCTTTTGTTGGTTGAAATAGGTTTTGATCAAAAAAAGGCCGTCTTAAGCCTTGCCAAAGATTTTTTTGAAGACTGCACCGTGATGCAAGATCTGTCAGGTCATGATCGCGTGTTGGTTTGCAAAGGGCCACGTCAAAGATTAAAGCAGCAAAGCGACCAGCGCCAATAAGGGCAGCAAGATCACAAAACTGATGCCAAGATACTGCAAAAAGTTGGGCATTTTGACGCGGTATTCTTCCTCGGCAATGGCCTTGACCAAAAGATTAGGTGCGTTGCCAATATAGGTCAGTGCGCCCATGAAAACGGCGCCTAAGGATATGGCTTTCAGCAAGGGGGCTGCCGTTGTCATCAGTGCCTCGGGCGACAACTGTGTGGCCTGAAAGAAGATAAGATACGTGGGGGCGTTGTCCAGAAAAGCCGACAGCAAGCCCGTGATCCAAAACGTTGGCACGGGTGCCATTTGGTTGTTCTGACACAACAGGGCAATAAGGGGCGCAAAGGGACCTTGGTCGCCTTGTGACAACAGTTCAATGAGTGGATGTGCCGTGATAAAAAGCGCGGCAAACAACATAGCAACTTCGGTGAGGGGGTGAAAAGTCCAGCGGTGTTGTTTGCGCCAGGTCATGGATGTAATACGAAAGCTCAGCCACATCACAACCATCAGCAAAGAGGCTTTCATCAACTCAAGAACCAGGGCGCCACAGGTATGTTTCACGTCTAAAAGAGCCGGCACAATTAAAACAGCCAGCGTCACCATGATGAGCAACAGCTGCTGTTTGCCCTCAAGCTGTATGCGTGGGCGCTTGGGACCTTCTTGGACCTTAAGGGGCTCTTTGTGAAAATAAAAATGATCTACAACAAAGTATCCTAAAAGCAAAAGGCCAGTTAGCAGCAAAACCGGCGCCCATAAATGCAAGGTGGGCCAAAAAAACGAGACACCTTTTAAAAAGCCCAAAAACAAGGGTGGGTCACCTACAGACGAAAGGCCGCCGCCAATATTACAGACCAAAAAGATAAAGCAAAGCACGGTGTGCGTTTGGTAATGACGGTGGTGATTCATCACCATTAAAGGGTGAATGCCCAGCATGGCGGCGCCCGTTGTGCCAAAAACGCCTGCTAAAAGGGTAAAGCCTGTCATGACCAAAACATTAGCCAGGGGGGTGGCATGCACATGAATGCGCAGCTTAATGCCACCGGCCACCACATAAAGCGTTGCTAGCAAAAACAAAAAAGGCATGTAGTCTAAAAAGGCCAGGTGAAAGACGGTGTGTGTGGCACCGATCAAACCCTTTTGCCACAACATAAACACAAGGGAAGGTAAGGCCCAAAACAAGGCCACTTGCCCCAAAGAGCGCTCCCAAAATTTTGGAAAAAACGTGGTGCAAACGGCCATTGACAGCAAAAGCCCAACAAAGGGCCCACAGGCTGCAATCAAAAAGAAAGTGGATGCCACAGGCGTCTCCTTTAAGGGCTGTTTAAGCACTGTAATGGGCTGATTTTAACGTATCTTTAAAGTTAAGAATAGAGGCGCTCAAAGGACCTGCCATCAAACAATTCAAGCAGACTATTGGTTTGTGTGGATGCGGTGGCATCTTGCATCACAGGTGGGGTTGTTTTACCCTTAAAGGGTCAGAAGGTTGAAGGGCCGCGCGTAGGCGTTTTTTGGTATGTATCTGCGTGAGGAAAGTCCGGGCTTTATGGAAAAAGGGTGCTGGATAACGTCCAGCCAGGGAAACCTGAGGGAAAGTGCCGCAGAAAGGAAACCGCCGTTTCAGTTGCTGAAAAGGTAAGGGTGAAAGGGTGCGGTAAGAGCGCACCGCGCCTCTTGCGAAAGAGGTGGCAGGGTAAACCCCACTCAAAGCAAAGCCATGTAGGCGCACACGCCTTTTATGTTGTGCTGCAAAGCACAGCGTGAGAGGCCGGTGATTTTTCCACACACGTGTTTGTGCGCGGGTAGGCTGCATGAGAAGTTGGGTAACCAGCTTCCAAGATAGATGGCCCTTGATGAAAAGTGTCGCTTTTAAAGCGATGTTTCTTTGAACAGAACCCGGCTTATAGACCTTCTGACATAACGCTTAAGACGCTTGTCTTTCTTGTTGAAAAGGTGCTGTGGGCAAGTGCTGGGCAAACAGCAGATCAAGCAATGTTTGCGCCTTCTTAAGATCTGCAGGGCTGCAGGGTGGCAACACCAACTCACAATCAATCTGCGCGCCACGTAAAAACGCAGGCAGCGGCCTTAAAAAGGGTTTTAGGTTTTCTTTTTTCGGCACTGAAAGTGTTGCAAAGCCTTGTTCAGAAATGGCCTTACCGGTTTCTGTTGACAGGTAAAGCAGATTCTCTGTGGTGCGGGTGAAGGCGCAATGAGTCAGCTCAAGCCCGTAACCCAAAGTTTCTAACAAAAAAAACTGAAACGCCACAAAGGCTTGATCAAACCGCCCTTTGCCTGTTGTATCAAAAAGTACGCAAAGCGCCTTAAAAAGCAAAGGGTATGGATGGTTTGCCGCCAGCAGGTTTTGCAGGCGCAAAAGCAAATCAAGCAGCGCCAGCAAGCTCTCTTTTTTGCGATAGGCCAAAAAAGCTGCAGGGCTGGGTGCAAGCGGCTCAAGAGAAAAAGTGCTCAAGGCATTGTCACGTTTTTGGGTGGCGTTCACATAAAAACGCGCCCCCGTTTCAAACGCGCGGTGGTGGGTGTGATCAGCGCACGTGGTCATGCCCCTTTGCAAGCCATGCGTTTGCGTAAACAAAGAAAGCAGCACCTTCTTTTCGCCATAAAAGCGTTTTGAAAGCACAAAGGCATCATCAGAAAACGCAGTGGCCATCAGCTTAGCTCTTGTTTTTTGAGGGGGGTGCTTTAGATGTTTTAGGCTTTAGGGTCGGCGCCATGTCAAGGCCTACCATGTGATAAAACGAGGTGCGCTCCATCCACAAAGGCGTGTGTCTTACATACAAAAAAAGATGCACAGGATGCCCCAAACGCGCCTGCATGCGTTGTCTTGCCTCTTGACCGATTTCTTTAATTTTATGGCCTGCTTTGCCCAAAATAATGCGTTTGTGTGTTTTTTCACCCACGTGAATCACCTGATGTATTTTAAGTGCTTTGCGTGGTGCGCGCTCGGTTTTCTCGGTCTCAACATAAAGGTAATGGGGAATCTCTTCTTTTAAAAAATCCAACAAAACTTCACGGGTGATTTCAGCGGCCATCAAACGCTTATCAAGGGTGGTCACCACATCTTGATCAAAAAGCCAGGGGCCTTCTGGCATGGCTTCAATCAAGGCCTCGCGCAAATCATCGGTGCCGTCTTTATCACGGGCCGAGATCATAAAAAGACGCTCAACTTTGTCTTGATACGCTGCAGCCCAGTTGAGAAGTGAGCCTTTCTTCACGCAGTCAATCTTATTCAGCACCACCCATAAGGGAGGGCGGCCCGTTTGTTCAAAGTGAGACAAAATGTGATCAAGCTGCGATTTGCCCTTGGTAACATCCACCACCAAAACCCACAAGTCTGCCTCAAGCGGCGCGCTTTCGGCCGACTGCAGCATGGC
>JBAJNL010000031.1:0-14991 GCA_036881885.1 Holosporaceae bacterium | reverse complement strand
TCTTGAAAAAAGGGATGGGTTGTTGTTGGCTTTACTTTTCAAAACGGGTTGATTAGGGTGAAGCCTTCCCAATCAAATTGGGTGCTGGGTTCTTGAAAAAGAGATGTATTATGCAGAATGTTATAAGCTTTGCGTTGTGTGCTTTTCAAAGGCACGTACGTCTCTGGTGGCGTGATAGCGCCACTTTTTTGTCCCGTTGACTTTGTCATACTGTGTTTTGACGCGTTGGCTACATCGCTAAGTTTTTAGGCGGTTTTGCTTTTGTCTTCGCGTTCGTGTCGCGCGTTGAAACACCTTTTTCTTTTTTCTTGAACTTTTTTTAAACGGAGCGAACCGATGTTTCGACCCTATTTCTATTGCTTGTCTCTTGCTTTTCAACTAAGCGGTTGTGCTGTTTTTGCAACAAAACATATTGGTGTTGTGGTGCCTGCAACGCACCCTGCCATGAGCGCTATTGTTGCAGGTTTGTGTGAACGCCTGCCGACGCAAGACTACCAGGTCACTGTGCAAAACGCGCAAGGTGATGCCATGCTGCAACAACAAATCATCCAGCAGATGAAAATGTGCAAACTTGACGCGATCTTACCCATTGGCACACAAACCTCTTTGATGACGCTGGCTCAAATCAAAGACACACCTGTGGTGTGCGTGGCGGCGGCTTTTCAGACCGCTCAAAAGGCGCACCCTCAACAAAGGGTTGCGGTGATTAATGATGAGATCTCATCCGTTTCAGTGCTGCGCTTTTTAAAAGCCTGTCGTCCTGATCTTCAAACCGTTGGTATTTTATACGGTAACTCAGAAAAAAACGTGCCTGATATTGAAAGCGCCAAAGCTTTTTGCAAAAAGCACAAGTTGAAACTGTGTCTTAGAAAAGTGGATACGTTGGCCGAGGTGCATCTAAACGCCGAAACGTTAGCGAAAGAGGTGCAGGTGATCATTGTGTTAAAAGATCATCTGGTGGTTGCGGGCATTGCGTCACTGATTTCAGCTGCCCAAAAGTCGGGCACATTGCTTTTTGCGATGGATGATGGGTCGGTCAGTACGGGCGCACCGATGGGCCTTGGGGTTTTGGAAAAAGATATTGGTCGCACGGCGGCCGATGTGTTGCACAAAATGCTTTCGGCGCCATCGTCCCACAAAGTGCATCAAGTGACGATGAAGAAACTGCATGTGTTTTACAACCCCAAGGCTTTTGACACACAAAGCTTTGTGACATTTGAAAGGGTTGAAAAAATTGCAAAAGAGCAGGACTTGCATCTAACACCCATCATAACGCGAGAGAGGCCATGAGTCTGCTTGAGCCCTGTATTCAGGCATTGCCTTATGTGCCGCTTGTTTTAGGCATTTTTTTAAGCTTTCGGGTGCTTAAAATTACCGACCTTACGGCTGATGGCAGTTTTGTGTTAGGGGGTGGCCTTTTTTCAAAGCTATGGATTGAAGGCTCTCCTTATGGCCTTTGCATCATGGGTGGCCTTGCGGGCGGCTTTTGTGTGGGCCTTTTTTTGGCTTATTTGCAAAAGTGTGATCGCATGCCTGCATTGGTGGCGTCTATCATTTGTGTGTTTATGCTTTATAGCTTCAACTTGCTTGTGATGGGCCGGCCCAACATTCCGCTTCTTTTAAAGCCCACACCTTTTCACATGATGGCCGATCAGTATGAGGTAGCCGGCCCTTTGTGTTTTTTTGGTGTCATGCTGATGGTTGTGGCATTGCTGTTGTGTGTTCTGCAGACACGTTTGGGGCTTTTGGCGCGGGCTTTCGGCTCAAACAAAGCGTTGCTTGCAAAAAGGGGCTACCGGCCTGACCTTATCAGATCGCTTGGTCTTGCCAGCAGCAATACCCTTTACGCCTTAAGCGGCATTGCGTGTGTGCATGTGCAAAAATTTGCCGATATCAACATGGGGATGGGGGTTGCGTTGATGGGCATTGGGGCTGTGATGATTGGGCGCCACCTTTTTCAAAGGCTGTCGCTTGTGATTGCAGATCGCTTTAACGCCAACCGTGATGTTTTAGCGTGCGTCTTTGGTCTTGTCATCTATTTTACCTTGATGTTCCAGTTGTTATCCTTTGGCGTGGATCCCTTATATCTTAAGCTGGCGCTGGGTGCGCTGTTGATTTCAACCTTTCTTTTGCCCACAAAAGGAGGGCCTAATGTCTTCACTGGTTAAGCTATCAAGTTTGCGTTTTTCCTACCCAGAAAGCGCGCACCCTTTGTTGCAAGATGTCTCTCTTGCAATCAAGGCCAATGAAGCCATCGCGCTGATCGGCAGCAATGGGTCGGGTAAAAGCACCCTGTTAAAAATTCTGGCAAGGCAGTTGGCGCCGGCGCAAGGTTTAAAAAAACTGCCACCGGCCCAAAAGGTTGTTATGTTGTCTCAAGATGCGCACCAAGATCTGTTTTTAGACCTTACCGTGGCTGAAAATCTTGTGCTGATGGGGTTTTCATTTGACGGACCTAAAGCGCAAAAAACTTTTTTGGATGGCTGTCATCCTAACCTTTTTGAAAGATTTCACCAGCCCATTCAAAAGCTTTCTGGCGGTGAAAAGCAGGCTTTTCTTTTAGGCACGTCGCTTTATCACAAACCCTCTCTTTTGCTGATGGATGAGCCCACCAGCGCAATGGATCCGAAAGCACAAAACATGTTGATGCAGCAGTTGCACCACAAGATATCGCATCTGCAAAGCACGTTTGTGTTGTGTAGCCACTCGCTTGAAAGTGTGCAGCGTTATACCAAGCGTTTGATTGCACTTAAAAAGGGGCGCATTGTGCTTGATAGGCCGTCTGCAATGCCGCTGACAGCGTCCGAGTTTCAACAGATTTATGGCTAAAGGGGCGGCGTTTGCTTAAATGTGTGCAAAGGGCCCAAGGTTGAAAAGGGCAGGGGCCATTGTGGCTGCCTTAAGGTTAAAAGTGTGTGCCTTGGAAAAAAAGGCATAGACGCTTTCAAGGTGGCGTGCCCAGCCTTCGGGCGAAAGACGCTTGACAACAAACGTGTCGACTTCATCCATCAAAACACCTGTAGCCGCCTTAATGCAAAGGCCTTGCACGTGGTGTATAAAGTTTTTGTAAAGAAAATCAATGGAAAGCCCGGCCCAAAAAGCTTGGTTTTTGGTGTGAAAAGGCGGTGCATACAGTGGATGTGTTGCGGGCAGCAGGCCATGTTTTAAAACCGCTTCAAAGGTTGTTAACGTTTGGGCATCTGCATCGTCAAGAAACCTTAAGGCCTGACCCAGGCAGCCTAAAGACAGCTGAAAAAGGTGCTGATAAAAGCACGAAACCTCTTTTTCGGTGGTCTTTCTGGCGTCGTCTAACCCTTGCATGCTGATGCAGCGATCAAGGGCTTGCTGAAAGGCTGTGTCTTTTAAAGGGCGCAGCGTCATCTTTTGACAGCGCGAGCGCACCGTTGTCAAAATGCCTGCGCCTTGGGTGGCGGTCATAAAAAAAACAGTGCGCGGTGGTGGCTCTTCAAGGCTTTTTAAAAGAGCATTCTGTGCGTGGGGCAGCATGGTCTCAACGCGTGGAATCAAAACACAGCGATAAGCATCAGCGCGTGAGGGGACCTTTTGCAAAAAAGACCGCAAGAGGCGTGTTTGCGCAATGGATTGATCGGCAAACGAAAAGAAATCTGGGTGAGCATTCTGTGCAATTTGTGCGAAAATGCGCTCTCTAAAAGGGGACAAAAGGCCTTCTTGCGCCTGGCTCTCGGGGAACAGTGTCGTGGGGGCTAAGGCGGTCTCTTGTTGCAACAGCGCACCTGACGCCTCAGCGCCTTGTGATAAAAGGTGGCGTATACAGCGAAAGGCAAAAGTACGCTTGCCTACACCAAGGGGGCCGCAAAGCAAAAATGCGTGGGGCAGCTGCCCCTTCTCAAGGGCTTGGGTAAAAAGCCTCCAGGAGCCATCATAGCCAAAACAGGTGGGGTTTTCTTGCGCGGTTAACATCAAAAAAATTCCCCCTAGAGCCGTTACTTTCAGTCTACCGTTTTTTACGCAAAGACCAAGGTTTTTTAAGCGTTAGGCCCCATGGTCTTGAATGGCGCTTAAAAACCAGTTGGGGTTTTTGCTGGTGGTGGTGCGCCTAAAGGTCCAAGTATCTTCTGATGTCACAGCTTCGCCCTCAAGTACTTGTTGCGACGTAAAGTGCACATCGATGGTGGCTACTTTGTTTTTAAGGTTTTTTTGTGTGATGGCTGCGCTGATCAGACAAACCTCTTGTGGTACAATGGTCGGCGGATGGCTGAAAGTTGCTTTTAAAAGGTCAGGCGTTACAAGCGTTTTAAGGGGCGCAAGGTCGTTTTTGTGATAGGCCTTTAAAATCATTTGAAAGGCGCTTTCGGCCCCTTCAAGAAAGGCAGATTCGTCAAAGCCGGGGTAAAAGGCATTTTTTTGCGGTTTTTCTTTTTTGATCCTCACATCGTCTTGGCTTAAAAAGACGGTGCGCTGTTGGCGTTTAGGCGTTGGGTTTTGGCCAAACACACCCCACAGGCGGGTAAAGATAAAGCCGGCCACAAAAAGCAAAAAGATGATATCAAGCAAAATCATATTTTTAGTTGCAAGAACAGAGATGCTTTTCTTACTCTAGCGTGTTAAAGCTAAATGTCCAGGTGTTTTCGTTTGATCTGATCTGAAAGGCGGTATGTTGACAAAAAAAAGACAACTCATTTTCGCGCTGTTGCTGGGTGTGGCGGTGCTGGGTTTCTTTTCTTTTTATTATCACAGCGCGCCGCAAGAGCGCGTTTTACATATCTATAACTGGGCGCACTACCTGCCCGAATCGGTGATTCGCAAGTTTGAAGCGCAAGAAAAAGTACGCGTGCAATACGACGTCTTTAACGCGCTTGAAACCCTAGAGGCCAAGCTTTTGGCCGCGCGATCAGGTTATGACATTGTGTTTCCGCCCATCTTGCCAACAGGTGCTGTGTTCGCGCCGGCGGGCGCCTTTTCAAAATTGAATCTTAAAAAGCTGCCGAACCTTAAAAACCTTGATCCGGCCGTGATGTCTTTTTTAAAGCGTGTTGATCCGAAGACCCGTTATTTCATTCCTTACCTTTGGGGCACTACAGGGTTTGTGTATCACAAAAAAAAGTTGGCACGTTTTAAAAAGGCGCCGCTTGATAGTTGGCGGCTTTTGTTCTCGTTGCGGTGGATGCGCAAACTGGCACCTTATCATGTGATTTTGCTTGATTCACCGGCCGATGTTCTGCCCGATCTTTTAATGTCCAAGGGGCTTCACCCCACCGATTTTTCGCCCAGGCTGCTTTATGCAGCGGCGCATCATTTATGGAAAATCACGCCTTTTGTGTACAAATTTAGCTCGTCCGAGACGCTGCAAGACATGTTGGCCGAGCGTATTTGTGTGGCCGAAATTTTCTCAAGTTACGCGCACATGGCCATTGCGCAGCTGCGCAAGCAAAAGGGAGAGTCTCCCTTTGTTTATGTGATTCCCAAAGAGGGGGCGCTGATGTGGATCGATGTGATGGCGATTCCTAAAGATGCGCCCCACAAAGGTTTAGCCCATCGTTTTATCAATTTTTTGATGCGTCCCGATATTATGGCCGAGGTTACAAACAAAACTTTTGCGGCCAATGCGGTGAGGGGCTCAAAGGCTTTTTTAAAGCCATGGATCCGTGACAGCGCAACCATTTATCCACCCCCCCACGTGATGGAACGTTTGCATCTTGATAAGGTGCCAACGCGCGCTTATGAAAGAAAACGCCTGCATTATTGGGCATTGATTAAATCGGGCTATGCACCATAATAAGCAGTGACTTTAAGGCTGTTTTTCGGCTTATAAAAGGCAAAGCTGTTTTTTTATGCTGCGGCTTTAAAGGCAACAAGATATCAATCGGTCAGGGGATACGGCACAATGGCAAAGCTTTCTTTATCTCGTCTTGAACCTTGGCAAGATCCCAAAGCGCAGCCTTACATTGATATTCAAAACATCACCAAAGCTTTTGATGGCACCACAGCCCTTGAAGGGGTGTCGCTTTCTGTTTACAAAGAGGAATTCTTCTCGCTGCTGGGGGGGTCAGGCTGCGGCAAAACAACGCTGTTGCGTATCTTGGCAGGGTTTGAGGCACCATCCTCTGGGCGTATTTTAATCGATGGTATTGATATTACCGATATGCCGTCTTACAGGCGTCCTTTAAACATGATGTTTCAGTCATACGCCCTTTTTCCACACATGACGGCGTTTGAAAATGTGGCGTTTGGGTTAAAGCAAGAGCGTCTTTTACCTGCCATCATCGAAAAGCGTGTGAATGAAATGTTGCAATTGGTGCGTATGAAGCCTTTTGCCCATCGCAAACCGCACCAGCTTTCGGGCGGGCAAAAGCAGCGTGTGGCGCTGGCGCGTGCTTTGGCGAAACGACCAAAGGTGCTGTTGCTTGATGAGCCTTTGGCGGCTCTTGATAAAATTTTGCGTGAAGAAACGCAATTTGAGCTGGTGAATATTCAAGAAGAGCTGGGCCTGACCTTTATCATGGTCACGCACGACCAAGAAGAGGCTATGACGGTGTCAACGCGCATGGGCATCATGGATCACGGGCGTATCCGCCAGATTGGAACGCCAGGCGAAATTTATGAATATCCCAACTCAACCTTTGTGGCGGGCTTTGTAGGCTCAATTAATTTGTTTGAGGGGCTTGTGATTGCGAACGAGCGCGACCACCTTCTGATTCGATCAGAAGAGCTAGAGACCGATCTTTATATAACCCATGCGTCCTCTATGCCCGTGGGGGCGCAAGTGTCGGTTGCGGTGCGGCCCGAGAAAATTAACATGACAACACGCAACAAAAATGAATCACGCAACTTTGCAAAGGGCGCTGTTGAAGACATTGCCTACCTTGGCGATGTGTCCATTTATCACGTGCGTTTGGCATCAGGCAAAATTTTGCTGTGCACACAGCCCAATGCGGGGCGCTTGATCGAGCGATCTGTGCAATGGGACGATACCGTTTACCTTAGCTTTAAGGCCGAAAATGGGGTGGTTTTGGCATCGTGAAGCTTTTAAAAGCCCTAAGGCAGCAGATTAAAAAGACAGGCAGGCGCCACAGGCTAGTTTATTTGTTTGCGCTGCCGTATGCATGGCTTTTTTTGTTTTGGTGCTTGCCCTTTTTGATTGTGGTGGGCATTAGCTTTTCTGAAAGCGTGATTGCCATTCCGCCCTATACCGCGTTGTTCTCAAAAGCGGGCGAGGGTATTTTTGTGCTTAAAATCAGCCTCTCAAACTATCTTTTTTTGCTCTCGCAACGCCTTTATGCATTAGCTTATGTGAACTCGTTGGTGCTTGGCTTTTTAACCACACTGTTTTGCCTCGTGCTGGCGTATCCTGCAGCGTGGGGGTTGCTGCGTTTAAGCCCAAGTTGGCGCTTTCCCTGCCTGGCGTTACTGGTGGCGCCGTTTTGGATTGCCTTTCTGGTGCGCATTTACGCGTGGATTGGGCTTTTAAGCGAAGAGGGTTTTTTAAGCCAACTGCTTGTGTCTTTAGGTTTACTGTCTCAAGGTCAGGGGCTGATCGGCACATCCCTTGGTGTGTTGATTGGGATGGTTTATACGTATCTTCCGTTTATGATTTTGCCGCTTTACACAGCGCTTGAGAAAATAGATTTTTCTTTGGTCGAGGCGGCTTTTGATTTGGGCTGTCGGCCGTTTAAAGTCTTTTGGAAGATTGTGCTACCTTTATCTAAAAGGGGCGCTTTAACTGGTGCCATTTTGGTTTTTATCCCTGTGATGGGAGAGTTTGCAATTCCCGAGCTTTTAGGGGGTAAAAAAGTGCTGATGATTGGCCAGGCTGTGTGGAGCGAGTTCTTTTATAACCGCGACTGGCCGCTGGCATCGGCACTTGCCATTTGCATGTTGGTCACCTTGTTGCCACCCATTTTGCTGTTGGCACGTTTGCAAAAAAGTACAGACACGCAAGATTAAGTCTTTTTAAGCACTTAAGTGTGTTTTTCCGCCTGTGCCCTGAGTGCCTTTTAAAAAAAAGAACAAATAGTTGGTTGTAATCTTTTTTGGCTCAACAGTTGGCCAGAATTTCGCATAAGACAATCAAATAGTTTGCTTTGTTGAAAAACTACAATTGTGTTTTAAAAAAATTTTTTTTGCAAAAAAAAAGTATTTTTTTTTAAAGAGCTAGAACCTTTTACGCGGTTTTTGGAAGCAAATGTCATAAAAATGCGGGAGCGTTATTTGAAAAACGAAAATGTAGACAAAGGAGAGCAGGTCGTGAAGCAAAAAACCCTAACACGGATGGATTTAATCGCGCATTTTTCGCGTCAGTTGCTTATTCCGCAAAATCAATCATCCGCGTTGATTGAGGCGATTATCCAACAGATTTTTAATGCATTGCATAAAAACAAGCACTTGAAAATATCGTCTTTTGGTTCTTTTTTAGTCCATGACAAAAAGCCAAGAACAGGGCGTAATCCCAAGACGGGCGAGCAGGCGTTAATAACCGCCAGGCGCAGTGTGAGCTTTCGCACATCGCAGATTTTGAAGGCGCGTATTAACCGCAAAATGCAGCGTGTGAAGCAGGCTTAAAAGCGGTTTTAATGCCGGCACACAAGGTGCGCATAGTAAGAGGCTAAATTGTTTTTTGTCTCGAACTGCAGCGTTTCTTCGGTATTGTGCGGTGTGCTGCTGGGGTCCACAAAGACCAGGTCGTCGTCACTGTTTTGTGTTTGATAGCGAAGGGGTTTCACGTAGGGTTTGCGCTTTTTGTACCCTTTTAAAAAGCTGCCTTCGCCCGTTTTAAGGTGGTTAAGTACAACCACCACAACGGGGTCTTTGATATACTGGGCCTCTTGTTTGTTGTGCGGCAAGATTTCAATCGCCGCGTGGTGTTGAATCTTATTGCGACAATAAGGATGCACATTTTTAGGCCCTGCCGGCGGTCGCTGGGTGATGGTGGGATGCACAACATACGTAAAAAAGACGCTGGCGCCATTTTGAGCTACTTTTTCAGAAAGCCCAAGGGTGCGAAAAGGCACAAGGCCCTGTGCATCGGGTTCGCTGCGGCAGCTTTTTCGGGCGTGGCCAAAAAGCTGTTTCTCCATGGGGTCGGCGGGGCAGGGCAGGCACCCATTTTGCCTTAAAAAGTTGCCAAGCGCCCGAAAGATACGTTCTTGGTGGGCAGCTGTTTTTTGGGTATACGTTCGTTGCTTTAAATGCTCTAAAAATGACAGCAATCCTGCGCTTAAAAGCCCCAAGAGTAAAAGCGCAATAGCTGCCTCGATTAAAGAAAAGCCACCCGGAGCCTTCAGTGGCAATGCGCCTTTGTTGGCAAGAAAAAGGCGTTTTTGACGCAAGAGGTGTCGTTGTTTAATCAAGTGCCACATACACAAGACAGACCGATTTTTTGTGGGAAAGATTGTAACGTCCATTGATCACGCAAGGTGCTGCAGCCTGAGGCGCGGTGCGCGCTTGCACACGCCCTGAAAGAGGATCGCCGTTATCAAGCTGTTGATCAAGGGCGTGGGCATCTTGTGGCGAAAGGTATGCTTTTTGCGGATCCGTGGATCGTGCGAGCAGCACCCAAAGACCTTGAAGGTTGTCAGGATCAGAGATGGCAAACAGGCCACACCCCATGGATGCCTTGGGCACAAAAATGCCCTTGTCTGCGCCAATCTTGCGGTTTTTAAAAAAGGTCACGTCCTTTAGCATCTGGGTTAACACAAGATGGTGCCAAAAAAGGGATGTTTCGCTAAAAGGCGTTAAGGGATTGCCTGTTAAGATCCAATCGCCATTGCCCGATCGTGTCTCGGCAAAAAAGTCTTGTGCTTCTGCCCAATCGCCCGGAAGAGCTTGATAACGATCTTTAAATGATGCAAACGCCAGGCGTATCGATGTCAGTTGTGCGACAGTGCGTTGAAGGCGTGCCTGCTTTAAAAAGCGATACCCCTTCATCAGGCCTGCCGTTAAAATGCCAACCACTAATAAAACAAGGGCGATCTCAACCAGTGAGAAGCCGTTTTCTTGAGGAGAAGGCATGAACACTTTTTTCATAGATGCCTTTTTGAATGTTTTTCTGTTGAATGTCAATTTGTTACGCTATTTTTTGTTCGTCGTTTTACGTAAGGCGCCTTGTCGTTAAGAGATTGGGCAGACTCTTTTCTAAATGATGCGCCTGGCGTATAGTGAAAAGAATTGAAGCCTGAAGGCATGGCAAAGAGAGATTTTTTATGAGTTGGCTCACAGACCTTGTAAGACCACGCATTCAAAAACTGGTCAAGCGTGACACGCCCGACAACCTGTGGGAAAAATGCCCAGGTTGTGAGCAGATGGTCTTTGTGCGCGAGCTTTTAGATAATCTTTCAGTATGCAAGCACTGTCAGCATCACTTTTATCTATCGCCGCAAGAGCGTTGCAAGCAGCTGTTCGATGAGGGGCATTTTAAGACGCTTGCGCTGGATGCCCCGCCTGACGACCCCCTGCGTTTTAAAGACAAAAAGCGTTACACAGACCGCCTGAAAGAGGCGCGCGCGCGCAAGAAAGAGGCCATTTTTTTGGCCACGGGTCTGCTGCACAAGCGTCCTTTGACGGTGGCGGCTTTTGATTTTAAGTTTATTGGCGGCTCAATGGGCATGGGTGTGGGCGAGGCTTTGCTTAAAGGGGCCGAGCATGCGTTGCAAGCCAAAACACCTTATCTAACCATCGCTTCATCCGGTGGGGCCCGCATGCAAGAGGGTGCTTTGTCGCTGATGCAGATGGCGCGCTCAACCGTTGGCGTGGTGCGTCTTAAAGAAGCGGGGCTTCCCTTTATCTCACTGCTAACGCACCCTACCACAGGTGGCGTTGCGGCATCGTTTGCATCGATTGGTGATTTGAACCTTGCAGAACCTGGGGCATTGATTGGCTTCACAGGTGCACGCGTGATACAAGAAACACTGCGTACAACGTTGCCCAAGGGGTTTCAAACGGCCGAATTTCAGCTAGAGCACGGCGCACTTGATGCGGTGGTGCACAGGCACGATTTAAAGCAAACGCTTTTCAAAGTGATATCGCACCTTAAAAAGGCAGCTTAAAGGCTTGGTGTTCCCAACAGAAGGGGGGCTGACCTGTGTCATCTTCTGTCGCCAGATTATCTTCTGAGGTGCCAAGCACCATGAGCTCTTTGGTGTCTTTTTGCAACACACCTTTGACCGCCTTCAAAGGGGTGGGGGTTGAAACCGCCAAAAAACTGAAACGCCTCAACTTGCTGAAGGCGCGGGATGTGCTATTCTTTTTGCCCACCCGTTATGCTGTGTTCGAGCAGGGCCCTTTTGTGCCGCAGCGCCCCGTTTTGTTTGAGGCCGACGTTTTGGGCGTTAAAAGAGGCTTTCGCTATACCGAAGTGCAGGTGCAAACCCAAGGATTTGGGCGTTCGTTTGTGCTTTACTTTCATCGCAAGCAAGAGCACGCGCTAAGGCGGCGCCTTGCGGCAGATCACAGCTGGCATGTGTGGGGTGTGCCTTTGCTTTCGGGGCCAAAGCTGGCTTTCTTTTTCCCGCGTCTTGCGCCGTTTGACCCAAAGCGCCTTAGGATTGTCGAAAGCATCTATGCCGAAACCCAAGGCCTTTCATCTTTGCAGATAGCACGTCTTGTGCGCGATGCCTTACAGTGTCTGCCCTTGGTTGACGAATGGCATGCCCCTTCTATGATGCATCAAAAAGGGTGGGCTTCCTTTCACAAAAGTCTTTTGATTGCACACCAAGGCGATGCATCGCCAGATGTGATGCACAGGGCGCGTACGCGGTTGATGTGTGATCGCATGCTGGCGAGACAGCTTTTGTTTCATATTGAAAAAGAAATGCTGCAACAAAGTCGCGCTGTACCCTTGCAAGATGTACGGTCACTTTTTTTACAAAAAGCGCACGACAATGGTTTTCAGCTGACTGACTCGCAGTTGAAGGCGCTTGAGGACATTCAGCAGGATATGCAAAAAACAGTACCCATGCAGCGTTTGCTGCAAGGCGATGTCGGGTCGGGCAAAACCCTTGTGGCTTTTGGCGCCCTGTTTAGCGCACTGCGCCAGCACAAGAAAGCGCTTTATCTTGCACCTACCACTGTTCTGGCTCAGCAAGTTTATCAAACGTTCACGGAGTTTTTACAAGATGACGCAGCGCCGCTTTATTTGCTGACGCGTGCAACGCCTGCCAAAGAGGTAAAACGCCTTTTAAAAGACCCAAAAGCGGTGGTCATTGGCACCCACGCGCTGCTTTCTGACAAACACATGTTGCAAGATGTGGCGCTGGTGATCATTGACGAGCAGCAGCGCTTTGGTGTGCAGCAACGGGCCACCTTGCTTGAAAATCGCTCAACGCACGCATCGCCTCTAACGCCCCATTTGCTGATGATGACTGCAACGCCCATTCCGCGTACCCACAGCTTGATGCTTAAAGGGTACATCCAAACCTCGTACCTTAAGGCGCGCCTTTTCATGCAGCGCACAACGCGCGTGGCCTCTCAGCAAAAAACAGCTGAGGTCATCAAGGCCATTAAGGCCTTTCTAGCGCGGGGTGAGCGTGTTTTTTGGCTGTGCGCTGCCGTTGAAGAAAGCGAGCGCTTGATGGCACTTGAAAAGCGCTTTCAGTGGCTTGAGCTTTTTTTTAAGGGGCAGATGGGGCGTCTTTATGGCACACAAAAAAAAGATGAGCAGCAGGCCAACCTTAAGGCGTTTAAAGAGGGAACACAGCCTTTATTGCTGTGTACAACGGTGATTGAAACGGGCATTGATATTCCCCTGGCCAGTCTTATGGTGATTGAAGATGCGCAACATTTTGGGCTGTCGCAGTTGCACCAGTTGCGCGGGCGCATTGGGCGCGCTGGGCAAGAAAGCCTGTTGATTGCCCTTTACAAACCGCCGCTTTCGGCGGTGGCAAAACAGCGTCTGGCCTTTTTTCGTGATCATGATGATGGGTTTGATATTGCGCGCTGTGATGCCAACGTGCGTGGCGAAGGGCTGTTACTTGGCACGATGCAAAGTGGCTTTTTAAATGACGCGTTGTTCAAAGGCTGGCAGGCGCACACTGATGATCTTGAAGGGTCGTCTCAAGAAGCTGTGCGCGCTTTCAATGACACCGCCTGGCGTCAAAAATGGGAGGCCCTGCTGCTTCAACTGTTCGAGCCAAGCGAAAGTCTAAGGCACCTCAAAGCTGGTTAGATTTTTGTCTTTCAGGTGTTTACACATCTGTTTTCAAGCTTTCAATCACTGCTTGTGTAAGCGATTGAGAGGGCATGTTTTGCAAGAAGTGTGCTTTATATGCAGGTTGAAACGCTTTAGCATGCGGTGTTTCGGTTAGGAATAAGGACGCTTGGCTTTTTTGATCTTGGTGAAGGCGTAGGGCAGGTGAAATGGGGGTGGCCGGTTTCGGTGCATTCTGAAAGTAACAGGTATACAATGCACGTGCGACTGAGGTAGCTGCTGTCAAGGCAGCGCCCTTGGGCGTTAACTTGTCGGTGCAGTAAGTAGGCGTATGCTGCAGGGTAAGGCGAGCAAGCTCACCAGCTTTTTTTACAGTCTCTTGCGCCTTTTGCATGATCGGTGTTGCAGGCAAATCTTGCTCATCTGCCGGTGGGGCAAAAAGCTTGACAGTATGCAAAGATGAGCAAAGAAGAAGTCGGATAAAAATTTTTTTTGGCATGATTTGGGTCTATCTTGACTTGAATAGTTCAATGTAAAATGGAATCACTGCCTGAAAAGATATTTACCACTTAAAAGAATAGTTTTATTGTCTTTTTGATAAATTGTTTAAAATATTTAAGGCATTTAAGAAGAAAAAGTGTGTGCACAGACAAAGTATACTGCGCACACAGGTTGCTTTGTGAGGTTTATTACGCGGGTTCTACTGGCATGGCTTTGATGGTGTCTAAAGCTGTGCTAAAAGCTTCGCTCATTGAATTGCCTAACAATAGTTGATCAAGTTGGTCAAGAAGCGCCTCTGCGTTGCTTGTGTGTTCTGCTGCATGGCCAAGCGCTG
The DNA here is from genome assembly GCA_036881885.1 of Holosporaceae bacterium. Classification (GTDB taxonomy): domain Bacteria; phylum Pseudomonadota; class Alphaproteobacteria; order Holosporales; family Hepatobacteraceae; genus JBAJNL01. The sequence continues at coordinate 1,033 of JBAJNL010000031.1, read as the reverse complement.
TGCTAGCTTGATCCCATAGCGTGGCGGTGTCTCCTAACAGCGTACCAGCGCTTGTGAAGCCGTCGTCTATAAAGCCATCGGTTAAATGCAACCCAAGATCAAACGCCTCGTTTTCGGTAAAGTAAGTGAAAGGGTTTAAATGATTGCTGGTCAGTGTGTCGCCAAGCGTTTCTTTTAAGTCAGGAAGGGTAGAGGTCACCGTAGAAGCCCCTAAAACAGAATCGATATTAGCAATGCGTTGATCTGCATTTTGTGTCAATGTGCTAGACAGTGTGTTCAGGTCTTGAAGTGCGATCGTTTCATATGAAGGTGCCAAGCCATAGTAAGCAGCAACGCATGTCACCGCAACGAATGTGACGATGGTGGCATACTTAAGCCCTTTCTTCCAGGCTGACTTTTGTGTGACAACTGAAGGGGCCTCGGTCACATCGTTTGCTTTTAAAACGTTTCTGTCTTCACCTGGCAAGGTGACTGCCTGCGTTTTCTCAAAAGGTTTTGTTGCGCATGCTGCAAGAGGGCGTGCGTCCTTTGCCAGAAAAGAAAGAGAGCGTGCCGATAAACTGTAAGGTGTTAAACTTAAAGAGGTGCACACAATCAGTGTGCAAAAAATTGTACTGTAGTGTTTGAGCATAGAAGCCTACCCGTTTTAATTGATAACACAATGCTATCAAGGCACGATTTTTTGTAAAAAAATGACCTATAAACGTTCAAATAGGATATGTATTTCTGGGTATAAAAGGGGTTTTTCTTAATTTTTGTTTACTTTCGGTGCACAGCTGACTTGCTTTTTGGCGGCATTTTGATGATAATGAGGTTTGTTGCTGTCCCCTTCGTCTAGAGGCCTAGGACACCGCCCTCTCACGGCGGAAACAGGGGTTCGAGTCCCCTAGGGGATGCCAGAAAAAGGTTCTAAAAAGGCATGGTCTCAGTGGCGGCGCAAGATATCTTAACAGGTAAGATTTTGGCAGAAAAAGCAGGCTTGCGTGATGCCGTTGCAGTGTCGCTTATGTCAGACGAAGAGGGTGAGGCGCAG
>JBAJNL010000030.1:0-17339 GCA_036881885.1 Holosporaceae bacterium | reverse complement strand
GCCCAACGTAGTATCATCAGAGAGGTGATCGATGAAACGTTTTAAGGAACGTTTGTCCCTCCCATCACTTTTTTTATCCAAATCCAGATCTGCACACTGTTGCTTGAGCCACGTGACAATACACCGCTCAACTGTTTTTCTTTCAGATAATGCGCCCAAAGCAGCACGTACATGAGTACTATCACTATTGTCTTTTTTAAGACGATCTAAGAGCCCCTCTGCAATCCTTTGCGTCGAGATATCCTGTCGCAAAAGATCCGCATTTTTTTCATCTATAAGCTTTAAAGCTGTTTTGACGTGGGCACGGCAGCCTTCCCAACGCTTAAACTGCCCTTCTGCAACATGAAAGAGTTGTGTCTTCCCTAATGGTTTAGATGCCTGTTTTGTTTTGCCACGCACCATTTCTGCAATCAGAAGATTTAAAGCGATCTCACCTTGAATCGGCGCCTTAACCTTAAGCCCGGCCAAACGATCTAACTCTCTATCAATCTCTTTTTCTCTGGCAGCGCGCACATTTTGTTGATCAGCCATTGCTACGCGATCCCAAAAGCGCCACTGATTACTTTTGTCTACAGCCTGCTGCCGGTACTTGAAAGCGCGTTCTTTATTGCGTGCAACGCGATCGCTCATGGCGCTTAAATATTTTTTCCACGCCTTCTCTTTCACTGGTGTAGCTTGTGGAAAGTGATCAGTCAAAGCCAGACTAAGCCTATCTTCGCTTAATGTTGAAATATCATCACCGACAAATTCCATGCTGCCCAAACCGCTATCTTGCGACTTAAAGCGGCGCATCCCTTGAGCTTCTAGTGCTATATTCTCTTCTAGGCCCAACGGGTAAAGGCCTCCATCAACATCGCAATGATACCATTCGTCCGTGACCTCTGATGCAAACGAAAGTTGGCTACCAGTTGAAACCAGGCTTTGCCTATCTTCACTTAGCAAAGACACGCTATCTTCGTCACCAGAAAGCATGCTGCAAATGCCACTCTCTTGCGAACCAAAATGCTGTCTCGCTTTGGATTCTAGCGCTAAGGGCACCGCATGAGACAGGCTGTCGCCCTGTCCGCTACCTGAGGCCATTAAGCTGTGGGCATAAGGGCTGCTTGCATCACAGCACACAAACAAAGCATTGATCCTGTGGTAAAAATTTTGTTTCTGCTTTTCATCATCGCTGGCATTTTGTTTCAATCAGAGCACTTAATGTAAGTTTGATTAAAATTTTAAACAATAAAGCAGGTATGTCATAACACAGTGTATTAAAAGCATTTTCTTGAAAAGGGTGCAAAGCAAGGGCCTAAAAGGGATAAATGAAAAAAAAACACAGTCTGTAAAAATATTTAATTTAAATTCATTACAAATATAAACATTGAGATCAAAGAGGCTTTTTTCACGCTGACAACTCTTAATTTAAACTATATTAAATAATGCCTTAGCAAAAAAAGAGCTTTTTTGTGAAAATTTTATCTTTTTTTAATTAATACAGGCTTATAGGATGCTTTTTAAATGAAAGTACGCTTTTTATTTTTATGTTGGCACTTTTTTTTCATGTTATCGCATAGTTTTTCTATGCAAAGGAGCTTTTGTTTATGACACGTTCGGATCTCGTTCGTCAGCTTTGCCAGTTGTACCCACACGTTGAACCGCATCTGATGGAAGATGCTGTTTCACTCTTTTTCTTTGAAATTGCAACAGCTCTGCAACGCGAAGACCGTGTAGAGCTGCGAGGCTTTGGTAGTTTTTGTCTAAGAAAGCGAGACAAGCGCGTTGGTCGCAACCCCAAAACGGGTGAGCGCGTTGATGTCGATGAAAAATGGATTCCTTTCTTTAAGGCAGGTAAAGAGCTGAAAGCCATTATTAACCAAAGCGAGTTTACCGCAGAGCATATTCCCATCCAATAAAAAGGGAGGTTTCCAAGGCCTTTCAGCCAGGCACTTAGCGCGATGCAAGATTAAAATTTGCCGAGCGCTTGCGCTGAAAGGATGGCGCAATTTGCAATGCTTCGCGGTATTTAGCCACTGTTCTGCGGGCAATGGGAACACCCTGCTTATTGAGCAGCTTGGTAATCAACGCATCTGATAAAGGTTTTTGGGGATCTTCTTGCTTAATCAAGCGCGCCACGTGATTTTTAAGACTGGCAGATGAGATCGATTCACCTTTGGGGCTTTCAAAACCTGTGGTGAAGAAATATTTTAACTCGACCGTACCGTGAGGTGTTAAGAGGTATTTTTTACTAGTAATACGGCTAACGGTACTTTCATGAATCCCAAGAGGCGTTGCAATATCTTGCAGAATAATGGGCTTTAGATAATTGACACCTTTGTTAAAAAAGTCTTGCTGCTGTTTTACAATTTCAGACGCCACATTAAGCAGCGTGTTATTGCGTTGCAACAGCGCTTTGCGCAGCCAACTCGCGTGGCTAAACTGTTGCGACAGATAGCGTTTTTCAGAGCTGCCTTGCACCTGCTGCTTCATGGACTTGTAATAGCTTTCATCAAAATGCACATAGCTTTTAAGTGTGGGGTTTAAAACCACCTGCCATTCTTGTGTTTTGTTGTTGTAAAAAACAATCACCTCTGGCGTCACGTGCTGCTCGGGACTGTTCATCTCAAGCGCCAAAGGCTTGGGGTTCAGTGCACGAATGGTTTGAAACATAGATGAAAGCCGATCTTGCGTCACCCCCATTTTTTTAATCAGATCACGCTGGTTCACATCGCCATTCATTAAAGCCGATAAATGCGATAACAAAAAGGCGTATGCGCGGTCAAACACACCTTTTTCTTCAAGCTGAAGCTGCATGCACTCTTGAAGATTGCGCGCGAAAACACCCGTGGGCTCGCACTGTTGCAGTTTTGTAAGAATGCGCTCAACCTGCGTGCGCGACAGATGAAACTTCTTCGCCACATCACCCATCTCAAGGGCCAGATAACCACTGTCATCTAAAGCATCTAAAAGGTAAAGTGCGACATTATAATCTTTTGGTGCCTCAAAAAGCCGATCTATTTGTTGCAGCAACGCACGATAAGGCGTCAGCGCGTTATCGGCCACACACACTTCTAAAGAGCCTACATCACTGCCTTTTTTAGGGGAACCACCATAGATATCTAGCAGCCCGAAATCGTCTCGCTGGTCCTCTGATGCTGGCTCGGCTTCTTGAAGAAAGGGATTCATTGTAATTTGGTCTTCAATAAAGGGCAGCAAATCATCATACGAAAGCTGCAATAAGCGAATCGCCTCTTGCAACTGAGGTGTCATAGCCTGATGAATCGAGGCCTTATAAAGAAGAGATTGGCCCATATAGGGCGCATCGCGTTTCATGGCACCTATTATAGGGCGGCTTGTTTGAGGCCACCTTAACGCGATGTATTTAAAGCCGGCTCAAAATAGTGCTTAATTTTTTTACTGTGTGCTTTGTTCGAAAAAATCAGAAGATGATCGCCCTCTTCTAAAACTTCTTCATCCCTTGCTGGTACAAGCGCACCTTTGCGCAGCACCGCAAAAACGCGTATCTCTTTGAGCCGATTAATAGAGGCAATGGTTTTGCCAATGGCATAGGCACCTTGCTCGAGCTTAATCTCCATCAGTGTGGCCAAAACACTGTCATCAAGGTGATGCAGCGCCACCACATAATTTTTTCGCACACGCTGCAAAATCAGTGAAATAGTCAAAAAAGACGGGTTCAAGGGTTTTTCAATATTCAAAGAACTCATCAAAGACACATAGCTTTGCCTTTGCACCATAGTAATGGCACGCTTAGCGCCATAACGTTTTGCCAACAGTGAGCCAAGAATATTAACACGGTCATCATCGGTGATGGCAATTACATAATCCGTTAGCTGCACACCTGCCTCTTCAAGAATCATGGGATCAAGGGCATCACCTTGCAAAATAATAGTGTTACTCAGCTGACTGACCAAGTGCCGCGTTTGCGTATTTTGATACTCAATCAACACACATGACAAAGATGGATAGCTTTCTTCAATATGAGACGCCAGCAAAAGACCGGTGCGCCCCCCGCCTAAAATCAGGATGCTTTCGGTGGTATCTTCTTGATAGCCAGCCACTCTTGTAAAAGCTTCAAGCTGTTCTGCGGGCACAAGGATATACACCATATCATGCGCGTTTAGCGTGTGATGCGTTGCGGGAATAAAGGCCTTTTTGTGACGCACCACCCTGACAACACTGGCATTCAAAGGCCCCAGCACTTTATCAAGGTGCTTAATCGGATAATCTAAAAGAGGGCTATCTGCTTGCAGCTGAATGCCCAAAACATAGGCTTTTTCTTGAAAAAAAGACATCACAGAAGACGCAAAGGGCGCCTTTAGGTGCCTGATAATCTCTTGTGCCGTCTCTTCTTCGGCAGAGATCACAATATCAATGGGTAAATAAGATTTTTTGTAAGGGTCAAACCATGAAGGCGCAAAGGTATTCATCAGCCGTAAACGGGCTATTTTAAGCTGTACATCAAAAAGCGAGTGCGCCATCTGGCACGCCACGATGTTGACCTCATCACTGCCTGTCACTGCAATAAAGATATCCGCACGGTGCGCTTCGGCTTTTTTCAGCACCTCAGGGTCCCCCGCGTGGCCCGTGACCGTTCGCACATCAAGCTTATCGGTTACACCGGCTAACACCACGCTGTCTTGATCAACAAGCGTTATGTCATAGGCATCGCCCAAGTACTGTGCAATACTTAAACCCACATTGCCCGCACCACATACAACAACTCTCACCGCTTAACTTGCCTTTTTTTTGCCGCCACCTAGCAAACGCATTTTACGATGCAATGCCGAACGTTCCATTCCCACAAATTTTGCCGTTTGTTGTATCCGTCCGTCAAATCGCGCCACCTGTGCCGACAAATATTGTTGCTCAAAAAGCGCGCGCGCCTCTTTTAAGGGGTAAAGCAGATAATCTTCAAGGCCTTGCTGTGCTGTCTGTGATACCTTGGGCACAACGCCAAAGGTGTCTGGCAGCTCGAGCAAATCACCCGCATGATGGCGACTGGCAATCACAGCTTGCTCAATCACATGACGCACTTCATCCACATTAAAGGGCCATGCATACCCTTCAAGCTTGTCAATACTGCGTGCGCTAAAACGCTTGGGCTCTTGCCCCAAAAGGCCATAAAAAACGTTAAGGTACGCTTTGACGAAAACCATGATATCTTTGGGTCGCTGACGTAAGGTAGGTATTTTAACGTGCGTGACCGCAAGGCGATCCAAAAGATCTTGTCTTAAATCAAAGCGCGCTGCTAAAACGTCAAGCGCATGCGTCGTTGAGGCCGCAAGCCGCGTTTTTATCTGAAACGCTGTGCCGTCGCCCCTTTTGCTTTGACTGCTCTGCAGTAAAAGAGCCAGCTTTTTTTGAACATCCTTATGCAAATATTCGATATCTTCGATAAACAAAACGCCCTGCGCCGTTTCATCCAAGAGGCCGCTTTGTTCAAGCCCAAACCCTTCATGAGCTTGACCAAAAAACAGGCTCTCAAAGTTGTGGGCAAGCAAGGCTTTGGCATGCACCTTAACAAAGTGGCCCTTATACGCCGTCTCTTGCCGGTGATAGACCTCGCGCGCAAAACGCTCTTTACCCACACCTGACGCGCCTTCGATCAAGAAGGTGCCCCTTTCTTGCGCAAGCTTTTCAAGTTTTTTTTGCACCCGCTGCATCAACGGCACCTCAGACCAAATAAAGGTGGGATCTAACACTTGTGTTTTAAGCCACTTGTTTTCAAACACAAGATCGCGCTGCGTTAATGCATGCTTGAGCGATGTCAACAAACGCTCGGCCTGAAAAGGCTTTTCGATAAAATCATACGCACCCTTTTTTAGGGCCTCAACGGCCATCTGCAAGGTGCCATGGCCACTCATCATCAGCACCGGAACGTGCGGATGACTTTTAAGAAAGCGCTGCAAAAGGGCAAAGCCGTTTGTTTTTTTAAGGCAAACATCGAGCAAAATGGCCAGCGGCGGCACCTGCGCAACAGCCTCAACGGCTGCCTCTGCGGTTGCGGCCACGCACACAGGATACCCTTCATCCTCAAGCAAATCAGAGACGGCATGCAGGATGTCAACTTCGTCGTCAACAACCAAAACAGAGCGCTGCATCGGCACCTTTTAAAACGCACAAGTCCCTTTGAGAATGCCCTTTTTTAAGGAAACAATCAAGCACTTTTCAATGTGTGCACCACAGGCAATTGCACCACAGCCACCGCGCCCCCTTGTGTTGCAGCGCGCACTGAAAAAACACCACCATGATCTTGAATCACCTTACGCACAATCGCAAGCCCCAAGCCACTGCCGCTTTCTTTGGTTGTGACATAAGGGGCATAAAGATCAAGCGCCTGCGTTTTGGGCAAACCGATGCCATTATCTTGCACCGAAAAAGCCACTTTGTTGGTACGCCGCGTCAGTGTGATAGCAATCTGCCCCTTGTATGCCTTGTCTTTAAGCTGCTTTGTTTTTTCCTCAATAGATTCCACAGCATTTTTTAAAAGATTCACCAACACTTGCTGCAATTGTTGTGGATCACACACCAAGAAAAGTTCTTTGGGGCCTTCAAGCGTCCATTCAATGTGTGGGTACGCCTCTTGCTCTAAAGTCACCAAGTTATCAACAAGCTTTTTAAAGTCAACTTTTTGCTTTTGAGGACTGGGCATTTTTGCAAAGGACAAAAAGGACGACAGCATGCGTGTTAGATGCTTAACCTGCCTTTCGATGGTATCAATCGATTTACGAAAGGTATCGGGCGGCGTTTCACCGCGCTTTAGCAAGCGCTTCAATCGCTCGGCCGACAGCTGAATAGGCGTGAGCGGGTTTTTAATCTCGTGCGCCACGTGCCGTGCCACATTTGCCCAGGCCGCCTGGCGCTGCACATCCAAGAAGCCTGAGATATCCTCAAACGTTAAAATCACATCACCCAAGGGGCTGTTTGCAAGACTGACCTTTAAGATCAAAGCTTTTTCTGCCACCTTAATCGTGATTTGCTCGACATAAGACAGCTTGGTGCTTTTCTTTTCGTGCACATCATCGCTTTGCAACAGTGCCTTTGAAAAGCACGCATACAAGCCGTCTGATACATCTTGCAGCAAAAGCCCTTCTATTTTACGACGGCCAGCAGCTAGAATTTCTTTGGCCTTGGCGTTTGCTAAAATGATGCGTCCCTTTTGATCTAGCACCAAAACCCCCGCTGATAAGTGCACCAAAACGCTTTGCATGAAAACATGGCGCCTTTCAAGTTCAGCGTGTGCTTTTTGCAGCTGGGTTTGCTGGCGCTTCAGTTCATGAGCCATGTGATAAAAAGACTGCCCCAAAAGCAAAAGCTCACTTGGTGTATTGGGGTGATAAACGGCCTTTCTTAAGTCAAAGCGCCCTCCCTGAATCATGTGTGCTGCTTGCGTCAGCTGATGCAATGGGCTTGTCAGCATTTGCGCAAAACGGCGCCCGCGCCACACCGTTAGCACTAAGACCAGCCCCGTCACCACAACCAACACAATGCCAAAGAAAAGGATAAGCGCCCACTTTTCTTTAAGAAAGTGGGTATAGGCCTTTGACGCTACAGAGGCATTGTGGATGCTTTTGAGCACCCTTTGGTCGATTTTACGATTCACAATTAAAAACAAGTCTTGCCCCACAAAAGGACGTGCAATGGCCATAACTTGCTTATTTTCTTTGCGAAACCAAACATGCACTTGCTGCGAGGTCTTGTTGAAGAAGCCGGTCTTAACTGCCTCAAGCTCAAGGCCAAACGAAAAAAGCGAACGCCCCAAAACACGCCCCGATGATTGCACCAAAACAGCCCCGCTTAAAGAGCGCACCCCCACCTGCAGCGTTAAAAAGTCAGACACAAAACGCGGATGCTGCTGCATGTGTGGCATCGCCTCTTGTAAATCACGCAAGAAAAGGGTCGTGCTTTGCCGCACCACCTCTTGGTGCGCCTTTAAGTAAGCCGCAGAAACGTTTTTTGATTCAGCAATGGCCGTTTGCACCTTGGTGTCAAACCATGTATGCAAACCAAAATAAAGTAAAAACAATGAAAAGGCCGTCAGCATCACAATAGGCAGCGTCACCAAACCGCCCAAAAAGCGCACAACTTTAAAATAAAGGGCATTCTTTTCAAGCGCCAGCTTTGGAAAGGCCAGCGCAGATCGCTTAAAAAAAAGCCCTCGCACGCCTTTGACAGCCCCCCAAAGCAAGGCAAGCGCAAGCAAGGCGACTAGAAGCCACAGCCCACTTTTTGTCCCATCTATCACACTTAACATGCGCCAACCTTGAGCGTGTTCAAAACACCCACCCTTTTCAAAACAACCGTGCAAAAGGGTTGTACCTTTTGTCAACAATGCTTTATCTTAGGCTTTTTAAACACCGCTGCCAACTCTGCCCTTTGGCATCTGAACGTTACAGCATCAACCAAAAACAAAGGAGATAAAATGTCCGCCTCTTTTTTGATCTATACCACGCAAACATGCCCTTACTGCGATTTCGCAAAGGCGCTTTTAAAGGAAAAAGGGCTGGCTTTTGACGAAAACGATTTAACAAACAACTTCGAAGAACGACAAGCCCTTGTGGCCAAGGCAGGTGGCCGCACTTCGGTACCGCAAATTTTTTTCAAAGATCAACACATCGGCGGCTATGACGACCTTAAAGTGTGGCTTGAAGAAAACGACGTCTAAACAAACAAGGCCGCACAAGCAACAACAGCCCTTGGGCGGCCGCGTGCGCATCAGAGAGTTTTTTAGAAAGCGTAACTTAAGGCCACACCCCAAAAGTCAGAGCCTTTGTTGGGGTGCGAGGTATAGGCGTTTGAATAGTGCCTTAGATAGACCTCGATATTCCACTGGGCAACCGTGACGCCCACAGCCGCGTTGGCGCCCATCGCAAACAGACCACCACTTGTTGGCGTTTTGCGACTTTTAAGGTAGGGGCCAAAGCCTACCGCAAAATAGAAGGGATCAAGCCCAAATAACAGCTCGGGCATCCACCCAAAAGACCAGTGGGTAAATTCGGGATACTTTTTGTTGTGCGTGAAAGCCGCGTCAAAACGGTGACGCAGCGGAAAATCAAACACAGTGCCCGCCAAAAAATAAGAGCCCGAATACAGGCGATTGGATTGGGTTTCGGTCATCGTCTTGCTGCCAAAAAAACCAAAAATCTGCCTGGTCATCCCCCAGCCCAGCGACCCCATGACCGCATTTTGATACGGGCCAAAAAAAGGCGCCGAGGCCCCCAAGGGTACACAAAAGCAACTTAAGTAAATAGCAAATAACGCGCGACGCACAGAAAGATAAAAGCCCCATAGATTTTGGCAAAAAGTATCACAAAACAATGCAATACACAACACGCCAAAACAGATTTTTTAGGCGAAACACCAAAAGGGCTTATCTTTCAGTTTTTTATCCGGCAGGCGCCACCTGGGGGGCGCGCTTTTTTGAAAGCGCCTTACGCCAGGCTTCGGGCGTTTGTTGATTCACTTTGGTGGGCTCTTTCGTCTCAAGCGCTTTCAACTTTCCTGATAAGTTTTCACCTCGCTGTTCTCGTTGCTTGGCCCCAAGCTTCTAGCTTTGCGTTTAGCTCGGCCTCTGTCGGCTTATAATTACCATAACGCCCAATATTGTCGGGATGAAGGCCATGCTTTTTGCTGATCGCTTCTTTTGCTTCGTCTGTTAAAGGCTGTGGCGTGACCCGTTGCAACTCTTCTTCTGTGAGAGATTCTTTACGTGCTTTGGCTGCTTTTTCAGCCTCTAACTTGCGATCACCCGCATAATAGCGATTAGTTGAGCGCCCTGCCCTTAAATCGGCCAGCTTTTCTGCACGCGTTTTTTTCTTAGCATCTGCTTGAAAATAGCTTCCATCATTCATTTTTTGACGCTTTTTATCTGCGCCTTCCTCGGTCAATCCAGCGGCCCGTTTTCGGCTTTGAGACACGTTTTCAGCAAGCAGCGGTTCAATGAAACCAACCTGAAAAAAAACACTAACCACGACCCATAAAGCAAAACCATAAACGCCTCTCTCTCGCCGCATCTTTTTTCCTCCCAAACGCACACCTTTTTTGCCAAAAAAAGACGCAAAAAACACGCCGCAACAGACCAAAAGGTCAAAAAAATATTGCTGATCGCACGGTGTTTTTTTGTGCCTCTTTGCAAAACGTAAGGACTTCTGACCTATCATGACGTGTGTTTGAAGGGTTTCTCGTAAAGGGTGATGGCATGCAAAGCATTGGCGGTCTTAAAAGCAATAAAGCCCTTTTAAGTCGCTTGCAAAAAAAAACCAGCTCTCAAGGTCACGCACTACACACAACGCCCCTGGCGCACATTACGCTTGAAGAAGCCACCTTTGTTTACAGCGAGATTTTAGATCTTTTAAATGACTTTTCACAGCTGCAACAAAAGCTTTTAACGGGCAAGCGACCTTCCCGAACACTTAAACGTTTAAAAAAACGTCTGCTTGGCATTCAGACCGATGATCCCTCTTTAAAAACCTGCATTGCCCTGCTGGATATTCGCCTTTACCTTTTAGAGCAAACCCTGGCCTAACACCCAAAAGGCGCGGGGGCGTACCTTAGTCTTTTTGCAAAAGATCAATATCTTGCAACGTGCCGATGGTCAAAGCGTCTTCGGCTTTAAGATGCCGACGCACCAATGTTGTGAGCACGCGCCCCGAACCCACTTCAATAAAGCGGCGCACACCCATCTGATGCATGGTATCCATGCTAGAACGCCACTGAATGCGACCGGTCATTTGATCTTTAAGGTGCGCCCTCAGCGCCACGGGATCAGATTCAACCTTGGCTGTCACATTCACAACCAAGGGCACTTTGGGTGCTTGAAAATGCGTTTCATCAAGAGCCTTGGAAAACCGCAACGCCGCAGAAGCCATTAAAGGCGAGTGAAAGGCCCCCGCCACCGACAAAGGAATAACACGCGCCTTTAATTCTTTGGCCCACGCACCCGCTGCTGCCACGGCGTCTTTGTGTCCTGAAATGACCACCTGGCCAGCCCCATTATCGTTGGCCACAACACACACTTGATCTTTGGTTTGCGGCATCCCATCAAAGGCGGCAATATCAAGCCCCATAATCGCTGTCATGGCGCCTTCTTTACGGGGGTCCGCTTCTTTCATCGCAAGCGAGCGCACCCTTAAAAGACGGGTGGCTTCAGCCAATGTTAACGCTTCGGCCGCACACAAAGCTGTGATTTCACCCAACGAGTGACCGGCCACGTAATCCACAGCGTCCATGTTAAAGCCACGCGCCTGCATCACACGCAAACACGCAATTGATGTCGTCATCAGTGCAAGCTGAGCATTTTCAGTGGCGCGCAGCGTCTCTTCGGGTCCTTCAAACATCACCTTTGTCAGCTTGAACCCCAACACATCTTCAACCTCTTCAAACACCAACGCTGCCTCGGGATGCTGTGCAAAGGTGGCCCCCATGCCCACACACTGCGAGCCCTGCCCCGGAAACAAAAGCGCCCGCTTATCATGCGGCGCGTTTTCTTGATGCAAAGCGGTCATCGTTGTCATAACTATCTATCCTCTTAAACGTCTTTTATCTTTTAAAAACAAAACACAGTGCATGCGGTACGTGCTGTGCCCATCATAGCAAACTTTAGCCATAAGCCATAGAGAAGAAACGTCTTTTTATCTGGAGGAGAGAGAGGGATTCGAACCCTCGATACGACAAAAAGCCGCATAACGGTTTTCGAGACCGCCGCCTTCAACCACTCGGCCACCTCTCCTTCACTGCACACAAGCCTGCCTGCCCACACATTGGCTGGAGGACCTGGATTCGAACCAGGACTGTTCGGTCCAGAGCCGAAAGTTCTACCGTTAAACTATCCTCCAAAAAGACGGCAAAACGCGGTATCACAGCCATCGCAAGCGTCTTGATGCAGGCCCTAGCATAGCAAACTTCGCCCCTTTCTGCAAAGACCAAAGAAGCAAAAAAAGCACACGTGGATTGCCGCGTTATTTTGGTTGTCATCGCGAAGGTGCGCAGCGCCTGTGGCGATCCACTTAGCAGAAACAACAGCGGACAAAGCACACTGGATTGCCGCGTCGGAAACTGAGTTTCCTCCTCGCAATGACGTTCTAGGGGGGGCGTCGCCCTAAAGGCTCCTCGCGATGATAATTAAAGAGCACACTGCGCAAGAAAAACGCAAACTCTTGATGATAAAACGTTTTTGCTTAGCCTCTTATTGACAAAATCAACAATATAACTTACTGTTTTACAAATGAAATTTGATTTTTTCTGGGCAACTGCCGTCGTTTAAGGAGAACTGTACATCGTGTTCAAATTGAAATCTATCCAGTTTTTTTGTGCTGTTGGCTTTGGCGCGCTTAGCCTTGCCTGCAACCAGCTTCAGGCCACAAAACCCGAAGAGCTTGTGCCCGCGGCCCAAGCTTATCTTGAAAAGTTTACCCCGCAGTCACCCCTTGCCGCTGCGGCAGCCTCAAGCGAAAACGCGCAAGCCCCTTTGAACAGTCAACCTTTGTTTCCGCATCTTGTGCCTTTACCTCAAAATATTTACGAACCCTTGCTGCAAGATGTGCGCGCACAGCTTCAAAGCTCGGACAACCCGATGGAAAAAGCCCTTGATGTAATGCTTGATGCTAAGATTCAAATGGGTACATTGAATGGCCTTGACATCTTGGATGCGCACTTTAAGGCCATGGCTTACCGCACGCCTGACTGGAAGCAAGACGATCGCACACTTTTAAAAATTTTAGCCACGCAGCCCATGGTCAGAAAGCTTTTTGATTGCAGCCCCGATGTCAATCCCACCGACTATGCGGCGCACTTTGTGGGACAGCTTTTTCCTCAAGCGCACGAATCGACAACACGCACTTTTTTCCGCCAGAATCCTGTTTGCTTTTTGCCTGTGTGCGATGCAGAACATCTTTTTGATATAAAAACCCTGAACCGCACGTTTTGGCAGAATATTTACCTGATATCGTGCGCAACCGATGCCAACAAAACCTATGATATTCATGGCCTTAAAGCCAGCGCCATGGGCCACCAGTATCACGACACCACTCACGCTGCCATTGCGCTGCGCGCCAGAGAAAACGCTGTGTGCGAGGCGGTCCATCTGCCCAACACCTTTGAGACCATCAAAGAGCGGGAAGACTATGCGATCCAACAAGTAGACCTTTTGCAAAAGCGCCTCAAAGCTTTTGAAAATGCCATGTTTGCGATCAGTAAAGGTGCTGATAACAACAACGTTCTGCAAGCTGCTCTTTTTTGGGTGGGTCACGAGGCTTTTGTGTGGCCCAAAATGAACACACTTAGCTCGGACCTGCACACTGTTTGGAAAGAGGTTTTAACAGAGGCACAAAAGCGCCTTGATAACCGAGAAGAGAACTTTCCCAACCCTTTAGAGAAGTACGCAACCCCTGAAGGCACGCTTGCCTCTATTGAAGACGAAAATCTACGTGAGGAAGCCAAAATCGCTATCCCCCCCATGCTGTACAAACATACCTATGGTGTCTTACCCAACAAGTACGTGGATTATCGCTTTCCAACATGGGAAATTAAAACCACCGACGGTGGTCTGATGGTCGAGGCAAAATATATCTCGAAATTTGAAAACCCTGATACTTTTATGATTTCCACCACCTTGCCCGGCAGCAAGTTTTTACTGCAAGAAATGGCCAGCTTTCAAAGCGTGATTGACTTGGCCTTTGGCTGCGCAAACGCTTACCAAAGCCCTTTGCCGGCTGAAGATGCAACCGATGCGCTGAAGCAGGCGTTTTTTAAAGAGAAGATCGCGGGACTCAAAGCATTGCTTCAACTTGCGGATAGCAAAATGCAACTGTTTTTAGCATCTGAAGAAGGCCAGGCGATTCAGAAAGCTTTTAAAGAAGCTGTTGAGGCAACCGATGCAAGCCTTAAAGACATGACGCCCCCTTACCCTTTTGGAGACACCGAAAAACCTGTAGAAAACGCTTTTCAAACCGCGGCCGCAAACCTTGAGGCACAACTGGAACAACAGCGCGAAGATCAAAAGAAAATGCTTGCAGAACAGCAAGCAAGTCTTGAAGCCCTGCAAAAAGATCTGGCTGCTAAACAGCAAGAACTTGCAGCCAAACAGAAAGCAGACCTCGAAGCCTTGCAGCGAGAGCAGGAGGCAAAAGCTGACGCTCTCTTGAAAAAATTCTCCACACCGGCGACACCAGCTGAAGAGACCGCCGAACCCACGCCTGAGGCAACAAAGGCCGACGAGAGCGACTCAAGCGATGCTGCAAGCCACGACTCTGACCCCGACGAACTGGAAAGTGAAGACGACAGCTAAAGCACACGATGGATTGCCGAGCCATTTTGGTCGTCATCGCGAACGGCCATGGGTTGTGCGGCGATCCACTTAGCTGAAAATGAAGCGGCCAAAGCACACGATGGATTGCCGCGTCGAAACTAAAGTTTCTCCTCGCAATGACGGTTTTGGGCATGCCGCGTCGCCCTAAAAGGGCTTTTCGCAATGACGTGATTGTGACGTCTGTCCTTTTTGTGACCGTGTCCTTTTTGTAACCGTGTCCTTTTTGTAACCGTGTCCTTTCAATCTTATTTATTTCAGGCGCGCGAAAGACATTATCCACTATTCGCAATCTTAGCAAATTTTTAATAAAAACCAAGAAAATAATTGTTTTTATTGTAACAGAAGCTGGATAGCCTTTCGGTCGTCATCGCAAAGGCGTTTTCTTTTTCTTAACCCTTTTGCCTCATAAGAAACACTTAAATTATTTTGCCAATAAAAATATCTTATGAGGCCCCTTTATACATTCTTATTATGTTTTTTTTGTTGCATGCTGCTTATGCAAGGCGGCTTTGCCATGCCACAAGGCAGCAATTTAGAAGATTCAAAGCCGCAACAACAAGTGTGCTCTTTAGCCTCTGCCTTTGCATCGCAAGATGTGGCGGCCGCGGCACCTTTGCCGCAACCTGCCTCTGCGGTGCGCGTTTTGGGCAAGCAGCTTCTTTCTGAGTCTTTTAACACCATTGATGCGTCCAACAAAGTGCGCAAACTTAAAGATCTTGCCCTGGCCAAGGTGCTGCAAGGAGACGTGCCTGAAGGCGCCGCGCCTTACAACACCAAAAAAATTACAAAAATTAATGTTGCAATGTTGGTTGAGGTTGTGGCGTACACACAAGGTGACACCGTTTATAGCTGGGCACGGCCCATCACGCTTACCCTTGACGGCGCTTACAACTTTAAATCATTCTCGTACGGATCGCATCTGCAAAAACTGACCGTCACGCGCTGTCACAGCCTTGAATCGGTTTCACATTTTCGCAAATTACACACCCTTGAAGTCAAAAACTGCTGGAACTTCAAAGCCATTGAAGACACGCCTGCGCTTAAAAATCTGACTTTGAGCCAATGCAAAAGCGTGATCAATGTTCCCGCCCCGCCAAACCTAGCCAAACTGATTCTGATCAAGTGTGATGGCGTGAATCATCTTAAAAATTTTTCACACCTTCAATCGCTTAACGCAGATGGGTGCAAAACGCTGACCACCATCGGTGAATGCCCCAATCTTAAAGCCATTGATGTGCGCAATGCACCTCGCCTGCGTACAATCGCTGATTTACCACTGCTGGAAAAAATCTTTGCGCTCAAATGCAGCGTTCTGGTGGCACTTAAAAATCTTCCTGCGCTTCAAGAAATGCTTTTGCTGCAAGGCAGCTGCTTGCTTAATCTTGAAAACTGCGGCATTGACCTCATTAAAGGCCCGGCCAATCTTCAGCAACTCACGGCATTGCAGTGCCAGCGCCTTAAAGCGATCCATGGCTTGCCCGATCTAAGACAACTGGGCCTTGGCGATTGCCCCAAACTGGCCTCACTACAAACCTCGCTGGTGTGTCAGCAAGCGTGCATCGGTAACTGCCCCTTGCTGACCCAGGTGCGTGCGCTAAGGGCCATCCCAAAGGTGGTGGTTCAAGCTTGCGGCAACCAAACTGAACGCCTTCTGAATACTTTAACCACCGGCAATGCTTAACAGTTCTGGCTTTTGACGGCAGGGACGCCCTTTAAAAGATTGAAGTGCACAGCACTTTGCCAGAGGGATGCGCAACACAATAAACGCGTTGGATCGCCGCAGGCTCAATCCTTAGAAACAAAAAGAGTGTCTATTTATTTGATTTTGCTTAAAAACTTTCTAAACTTGCGAATGGTGGAGAATGCCTTGCGCGCGCCTAAAAAAAGAAAAAATAACACCAACCAAAGATGAATATAATCGTGTCATTGCTGTAGAGGTCAGATAATTCGTTGATAAAATTATCTTGGGATCAACGGAGGAAATTTATCATGCGTATCAACAGTCGAGACGACACATTAAAGAAGAACTATATTCAAAAATACCAGTTTTTAATCCAAGATTATGCGCTGGTTAAACAAGGGAATCACCCTTTGTTTAAGCGTGTGAAGGACTTTTACACCCATCACGGCACATGTCCACAAACCTTTTTAAAGTACTATGGGCGCCATCGGTTAAGCTGTGGCGATCCACTGGCCAGAAACTTAAGTGGCTAAAGCACACGACGGATTGCCGCGTCGAAACATACGTTTCTCCTCGCAATGACAATGTGGGCACAACAGTTTTTGGCGAGCTAGCTTTCTTTGGCTTCGGCTTTGTCGGGGGTGGCGTTGATTGTAGCCTCACCCTCGGCATCTCCGGCGGCCTCTTTGGATTTATTCAAATCAGATTCTTTTTCGCGCTGTGCTTTTTGCGCCTCACGCTTTTGGATATCTTTGGCATCCAGCGGTAACAACACCATTAACATGCGACGGCCTTCAGTTTTGGCTTCGGCCTCAAGCTTTCCGAAATCGGCAAGATCATCCACCAAGCGATGCAACAAGCTGACCCCAATTTCTTGGTGGCCCATTTCACGCCCCTTAAAGCGCAACACCACGCGCACTTTATTACCTGCCGACAAAAAGCGCTGTGCATGCCGCTTTTTCACTTGATAGTCGTGATCTTCGATGCCCACGCGAAACTGCAGCTCTTTGATTTCAAGCGTTTTTTGCTTCTTTTTCATGGCCGCTTTTTTCTTGCGGGCCTCAAAACGCACTTTGCCATAATCAAGAATTTTACACACAGGCGGCTTTGAATCGGGCGCAACTTCTACAAGATCAAGTCCCACATCCTTTGCACGCTGCAAGGCCTCTGGTGTGGGCACAACGCCCTGCAACGCCCCCGTTTCATCCACAAGACGCACCTCAGAGGCTAGAATATCTTGGTTCGTCCGCGCGCCCTTGCCTTCTTTTGTTCTGGTGTGCTGCAAAAAAATATCCTTTAACCTTAACGCCCCTCGTTTTTGAGGAGCTCTCACAACTTAGCCCTAACAGT
>JBAJNL010000029.1:0-17769 GCA_036881885.1 Holosporaceae bacterium | reverse complement strand
TTGGATGGTGCTGTGTTGTACCTGGTTTGTTGCCTTTCAGGGGCTGGTGGCACAACACAAAGAAGTAGCGGCGCCTTCAAAAAACTCTCACAAAAGTGCGCTTAAAATTGTTTTAGTGGGCTTGCCTGGTGCGGGCAAGGGCATTCAGTCGCGCGCGCTGCAAAAAGCACTTAACTTGCCTATCATTGGCATGGGCGATTTGTTGCGCAAAGAAGTTGAAAGCGAGACGGCGCTTGGTCAAGAGATCAAATCTATTATGGACAAGGGAGATTTTGTTTCGGATGACATTGCGGTACAAGTGTTTGCCAAAAATGCAGCACTGTCCGATGGATTTATTGCCGATGGCTTTCCGCGAAATGCCGAGCAAGCGCGCCTTTTGCAAAAAAGTTTAGAAGACAAGGGGCAAAAGCTTGATTATATCTTTTATCTTGATGTGCCCGAAGGTGTGCTGGTCAAGCGGCTCACACAACGCATTGTGTGCCTTGATTGTGGTGCGTCACAAACCAAGGTTAAGCCAACAGCATGCATCAGCTGTGGGGGCAAGGCATTGGGCAAGCGATCGGACGATCAAGAAGAGGTTGTGCTGAAGCGTATTCGTGACCAAAAAGAGCGCAATAAAGCACTGTTAAAGGTTTTGGGGAAGATGGCGCCTTTGTGTGTTGTTGCCTTTGACGAAAAAGATGCGGCGCTTCAAGTGCCACATCTTGCGACGCAAAGGATTTTAGCGCATATTAAAGAGGAGAAAGTCTCGTAAAAGAGTCTTTTAATTCGGGCAAAGATGGGCTATCTTTAAGGATAGGAAGAAAAGGTTTAGTATTGTGGCACGTATAGCAGGTGTAAATATTCCCTCACAAAAAAGGGTTGAGGTAGCATTGACCTATCTTTATGGCATTGGGCATAGCCGTGCTTTGAAGATTTGTAAGGCGTTGTCGTTTGCTCCGTCCTTGCGTGTGTCGCTTTTAAAAGATGACGAGCTTTTGCGGCTTCGTGAGTATATCGATGCGCATTATAAGATCGAAGGTGATCTTTTGCGTGAGGTGCGTCAAAACATCAAAAGCAAAGTTGATCTTGGCTGTTATGAAGGTTTGCGTCATCGCAAAAAGCTTCCGGTTAGGGGGCAGCGTACGCACACAAACGCAAGAACGCGCAAGGGTAAAGCAAAGCCTATTGCGGGTAAAAAGTAATTTTTGGATGAAGGGTTAAACAATTCATGGCTTATCAGAGAACGTCTTCGGCAAAAGGCAAAAAGAAAAACATCTTCTCTGGTGTGGTGCATATCTATGCAACGTTTAACAACACCATCGTAACATTATCTGAGATGGGTGGTGACACCATCGCTTGGTCATCTGCAGGGGCGGCAGGATTTAAGGGTGCGCGCAAGTCTACCCCTTATGCGGCCCAAATGGCGTCAGAATCTGTGGCGCAAAAAGGTAAAGCGTTTGGTTTAAAAAATGTTGAGGTGTATGTGAAGGGCCCAGGATCGGGCCGCGAGTCAGCTTTAAGGGCGTTGCAAAGCTTTTTTTGCGTCACAGCCATTAAAGATGTGACACCAATTCCGCATAACGGCGTTCGTTTGCGCAAGCGGCGTCGTTCTTAAAAAGATAAAGAGGATAGAATAAAAGAATGAGTGGATTGCAAAGTCACTGGAAAAGCCTGATTAAACCTTACAAGGTTGCGGTCAACCATCAAAAAGACAGCACGCGTTCGGCGTCGCTTGTGTTTGAGCCCTTGGAAGAAGGCTTTGGCGTCACGCTGGGAACGGCTTTGCGTCGTGTGATTTTATCGTCGCTCAAGGGTGCTGCCGTGACGTCGGTGCGTTTTAGCAACACGTTGCATGAATTTTCGGTGCTGCCGGGTGTGAAAGAAGATGTCACCAACATTTTGCTGAACTTGAAAGAGCTTCAGGTTAAGTTGAACGGTGATGGCCCCTGTGTGGTGCGTGTGCAGGCCAGTGGCCCGCGCGTGGTCACAGCAGGCATGCTTGATGGCGGTGCGGACGTGACCTTTTTGTCACCTGATCAAGTCATTTGCGAGATCAGCGATGGTGGCAAGGTGGATTTTGAAATCACCATCACCGAAGGCAAGGGCTACTCAACGGCGCTTGAGCGCACACAAGAAAGCTTGCCGCTTGGCACCATTTTGGTGGACGCGGTGTTTAACCCCATCAAGTCGTGCATGTTTTTTATTGAAAGCACGCGTGTGGGGCAGTTTACAAACTATGACAAGCTAACCCTTAAGGTTGAAACCGATGGCTCGATTTCGCCTGAAGACGCTGTTGGCGTGTCGGCGCGTATTTTGAAAGAGCAGCTTTCAAAAATGATCAACTTTAAAGAAGAAGATTTTGAAGAGGAGGCGCCGCCTCAAAAAGCACCGCTTGCGTTTAACCCCAACTTGTTGCGGCGCGTTGACGAGCTTGATTTATCGTTGCGGGCGTCCAACTGCTTGAAAAAAGAAAACATCATCTATATTGGTGATCTTGTGACCAAAAATGAGAACGAACTTTTGCGTGCGCCCAATTTTGGACGTAAGTCGCTTAGTGAAATCAACGATATTTTGGATCAAATCGATTTGCACCTTGGTATGTCGATACCGGGGTGGCCGCCTGCCAACATTGACGAGTTGTTGAAAAAGGCGAAAGACACATTGGCCACTGAGCCCAAAGAGTAAAAGGTTAAGTTATGAGACATCAACTGCAGCATCGTAAACTCAATCGCCCTACAAAGCAACGTAAGGTGCTGTTGACCTCTTTGGCCCAAAGTTTGTTGCGCCATGAGCGTATTCAGACAACCCTGCCAAAGGCCAAAACCCTGCGTCCTGTGGTTGAGCGTTTGATCACGCTGTCTAAAAAGAAAACATTGCACACAAGGCGTCGCCTGGCGGCCGCTTTGCCAGATCAAGACGTGCAAAAAAAACTGTACAATGAGCTTGGCCAGCGTTTTGAAAAGCGTGCCGGTGGTTATACGCGCATTATCAAAATGGGTAAGCGCTTTGGTGATAACGCCGATGTGGCTTTGATCGAGCTTGTGGACAAGGCATCTGCCGCAACGGCGCCTGCTAAAGGCAAGACTGCAGCGCAAGGTGCTAAAAAAGCGAAAGCGGCCTCTAAGGCAGCCCCTAAGGCGGACGTGAAAGAAGACTCTAAGGCAAAAGCTGCGAAAGAAGCCACCTCTAAGGCTGCAACAGCTAAAGCCTCTTCTAAAGAAGCCGATCAAAAAGCCGCTGAGAAAAAGTCTTAAGCGGCGTCAGCACAAAGCCCGTTCGGGTACTTGGCTGAGGTGGTTTGACAACGAAAGGATCTTTTCGTGCAGTTAAAAAAGCCTTTTAAAAAAACCTTTAAGCACTCGAAAAAATTCTCAAAAAAGCCTTTGCGTGAATATAAAGCGCGTGCCCTTGAAAGTTCATCGCAACACGTGCGCCAACTGTTGCCCAATGTGCTGACCGTTTTTGGTCTGGCGCTGGGCCTTTCTTCTTTGCGGTTTGCCTTTGTGGGCGCGTGGGAGCATGCGCTTTTATGTATTTTAGGCGCCAGCATTTTAGACGTGCTGGATGGACGCATGGCAAGGCTGCTGGGCAGCACATCAGAATTCGGTGCCGAGCTTGATTCGCTGGCTGACTTTTTATCCTATGGCGCGGCGCCCTCTTTGTTGATCTATTTTTTCTCTTTATCTTACTGGTCGGGTTTGGGCTGGGCTGTGTGTCTTTTGTTTACCACGTGCTCGGCGTTGCGTTTGGCGCGCTTTAATGTGTGCCGCACATTGCCCGACAAAGCACCTTTTGCCGATTGGTTCTTTGTGGGGGTGCCAGCGCCTGCGGGCGGACTCATTGCCTTGCTGCCTTTTTTTGCTTCCCTTGCGTTTGATGTAACCTATGGTTTGCCGCTGGCCTTTCTGATCTCGCTGTCGGCGGGTGGGTTGCTGATGATCAGCCGCGTTCCCACCATTGCCTTAAAGCGCTTTCATCTGTCGCTGAAAACCATGCCTTTTGTGTTGCTGGGGTTTGTGTTGATGGTGGGCAGCTTTTTAACGCAGCCTTGGTTATTTTTAACGTTGCTCACAACAGCGTATGTGTGCTCGTTGCCCTTAACGGCTTTTTGGATGAAAAAGCTAAAATGCAAGATGCCAAAGCCGGCATTAGTTAAAAAAGGCAACGCCCGCGTGCACTAAAGCGCTTTGCCCTAAAGGTGTCATTGCGAGCCTTTGGGCAACACGGCAATCCTCCCCCAAATGTCATTGCGAGGAGAAATCTTGATTTCGACGCGGCAATCCATGTGTGCTTTGGCTGCTTCAGTTTCTGGCAAGTGGATCGCCACAGGCTGCGCCTTCGCGATGACGAAATGAGTGTGACGCTTTCGCGATGACGATGAGGGCTGTAGCCATTCGCGATGACGACCAAAATGATGCGGTAGTCCAGTGTTTTTTAAGGTGGTTTTGCCTTCAAGATCACTCAAAGAAACAATATTTTTCAACAAGATGAGCGCGCTTTTTAAAATGTGGCATAGTCGTTGCTGTGTTCTGTATGAGTCACGCTGCTTGCAGCAATTATTGGGATCTTTACAGGAGAGTTTTATGTCCTTATCCTCACTTCAAAATTTGTGTATGTATTCGTTGGGCCCAGGTCTCTCTGACCAGGTTGAGACAAGCCTTGAATCACAAATCACTGGCATGCAAGACATGACCAAAAACCAAGTTAACCAAGCCATCTATATCGGCACGCAATCACAAATTGCCAAAACCGATGGTGCCTTGCAAAACATCCGCATTGCGCAAGAGTTTTTAAGCACAACCCTGGCTGCGCTTGAAACCGTGAACAACGAGCTGATCAATGCCTCAAAAGCCATCTTAACGCTGTTAAATGGCGTTGTGTCATCCTCTGACAAAGAGGCTGCAGCTGACAGCATTTTAAACACCATGGGTATGATCCAAGGCCCCACATCGCGCGATGCGCAAGAGGGCAGCGTGATCAAAACCCTGCGCCAAGCCGGCACGGGCCAATCGCCTTTCTATGTGCTAACCACAACCGAGGCCGCACCGCCAACACCCCTGGCCGCGCCACCCGAAGCCCCCGTTAGCGATGATGCATCCGGCAGCAGCACATCAGCCACACTTTACCTTAACGGCACGGGCTCTGGAGGGGATGTTTTCTTGGATTCCACAACCGTTTCGTTTACAGGTTTTTCAGCAGACGTTGCTGGCACGCTTGATCCCACAACGGCAACGGCGGTTGATATGGATGGTGCTACAGCCATTACTGCCGTGCAGTTTAGCTTGCAGCTGGGCGACGTAACACTGCTTTCTGAGGGTGTTGATCTCACAAACGGCGCTAACGGGTTAACCATTAACATGTACAACCCTGATAACCGCGATCAGTATGTGACCTTTTATACAGCGCAAACTTTTGCTGAAACAGATGTTACAGCAGGGGTCGAGCCTGCGTTTAAAGCACTGTTTACAGGAACGGTAGACACGACAGCAAAAGAAGCAGCGGCAAGCGGCACATTCACATCCGCTGGTACGGCACCTGCAGCGAATACGTTTGAAGATCCTACCGCAACGCCACCTGTTTTTGCGGGTGTTGAACCAGGCGCTATTCAAGTGTTGTCATCAACAGCCACAACAGCACAGTTTGTGGTGTCAGTGGGTGAGCATATCTATAGCACCAGCATGGAAGATGCCTACGATTTAACTGCTTCTGCAGAGACAAGTAGTAGTATCACGCTATACCTGAATGGTGATAAATCAAACAGCCAAACTATTACGCTGACATTAGCAGATCTGAGTGGCACTAACGGCTTTACCGACGAAGCAACAACGCTTACAGCCTTTACTGCATACATAAGCGGTACCTATACAGCGTCGTCAGGGTCGACGGCAGCGCCGGGTATCTTTCAGCACAGTGGCTCGGCCAGCCCCACAGGTGCCTTTATGCCTTGTAATGCGGCCTCGTTCGTGGGCGTTGACGCCGGCGCCATCAGTGTCGAAAGTGCTGTCTGGGGAACCGGTGCGAACTCAGAAATGACGGTTAAAGTTGGTGATGCAACGTATTCGACCGTTTCAGGTACCGGTACGGACGTGATGACAGCAGATACGCCTGTTGTTCTTTACTTAGATGGAGATGTGCTTAACACAGGTAATACCATCACCATGTACACCGGCCCCATTGCCAGCGTTGCGGCAACAAACGGTGTTGTTGACGATGCCACATTGCTTGCCGAGGTTCAGTTTGCGCTGGATGGCACCTACAATGCCTTTGGTCAAGGGGGTGGCAGTGGTCCCTCGACGCCGTTTGCCTTTAATCCTGGCTCTAACTTTGGTGCGGGTTACTTTACCGTCAATTATGATGGCAAGCACCTGACCGTGACCGACCAGTTTGGCACCCTTGTGAACTCGTATCCTATGGATGACCGCCAAGTGGTGGATGCAGCCAACACAACGGGTGAAATCAAAGTGGGTAACATTGGCACCATCTATGTCGATTCAAGCTACACCGGCGGCGGCTTTAACGCACAGCTGACCACAACGCCATCCGACAGCTTTGACGCCATCGTCACCGTTTCGGCATCAGACGGCACACGTTCGATCTCGATCCCCAACTTGGCAGACCAAAAAATTCTTTGGGGTGCTAACGATACCATCGATCGCAACCTGTTGATCTCAAGCGTTGAATATCAACAAAAGGTCAAGGGTATGATCGACCATGCGGCCGAATCGGTGAAAGATACCATTCAATACGCCACCAACGTGTTGTCGGTTTTGAACAACGATGAGGAAGGTCAGAACGCCACCATGGAAAGCTTGCACAACCTGCAAGACACGGTGTCGGCGGTTGATCCGGTGCAGGCAGCCAATGCGGTGTTTGAAACCACCCAAAGCTATCTGCGCATGATTCAGTCAATGACCATCACGGCACAGGTGATCGCGCAAGAAAGCGCCTCGGCTAACCAGATTGCACAGTTGGCTGTGGCAGGCATCTAACGCTTGACACCTAAAAGCAAACCTAAAAGGGCGTTGTGGGGCAACCCACACGCCTTTTTTTATGCCGCACTTTGCAGAACCGTCATTGCGAGGAGGAATTGATACCGACGTGGCACGCGTCTCCAAACGTCATTGCGAGGAGCAGCGTGCTGCGACGCGGCAATCCATCTGTGCTTTAGCCACTTAAGTGACCGGCAAGTGGATCGCCACAGATGCTACGCATCTTCGCGATGACGAGGAGAAGCTTTGGCCGTTCGCGACGACGATGGGGGTTTTGGCCGTTCACATTGACGACCAAACTTGGCCGCCAAAAAGCAAGCGACCAAATCAGCATTTCCCTTTATGATGACGCCTTTTTTTCTAGCTTGTTTCTGCGTGCTGCAGACTTTGGGCGATCTTTTTGCATGCGTAATTGTTTTATAGTGTTAGTATGGGAAACGTCTGTAGAGTCAGGCAACTTTAATGGATCAACCGAAGCATCGCTATTGTTGTTTGTTGGTTGAGTTTTAAAAAAGTCCTCAAAGTCGAGCAGCTCTTTGTGAGTCTCTTCCATCGCTGACACGGTTTTTGCGATTTCTTCTAGAGTTTGACCAACCTCGGTCCATTCGTCTGCAGAGGCTGCAGATGTTTCATTTGTCGTTGCAGACTTCTTGGCGGTGGCTAGCGTTTGTGCACGCTCTTTTTCCTGTCCTTCCGGTGTTTTTATCGTGATGCTTAGATTCAAACGCTTCGAATCAAGCTTTCCTGGCTCGCGCTTTGCTGCGGTGGGTGTGAAAGTTTGCTGACCGCCTGATTCAAAGGTCTTCTTGAGCTCGTCAAAACCCGCGGCAAGAGACAAGGGTGCAAAAGCGGCGGTTGCAAAGATGACCGCTGTGTGTAGGCGATTTTTCAACATAAAGTTTGTCCTTTTGAAAGAGATGGCAAAAAAATAACGTTTGTTTTGCCATCGATCGACCCACTTTTGATAAGCGTAAAATTTTACTTAAATAATTATTGGCAACGACGGTTTTCTGCCAATTGTCATGGCGAGAAGAAATTGATGCCGACGTGGCATGCCCCCAAACGTCATTGCGAGGAGCAGCGTGCTGCGACGCGGCATGCCCCCAAACGTCATTGCGAGGAGAAACTTTTGTTTCGACGCGGCAATCCATCGTGTGCTTTAGCTACTGAAGCTTCTTGCATGTGGATCGCCGCAGGTGCCATCGGCACCTTCGCGATGACGAAGAGGGGCGTTGGCCATTCGCGATGACGAAGTGGCTGTAATGCCCTCGGGATGACGATGAAGTGCAAGCCTGAACAATGACGCATCGACTTAAAACGGTATAATGGCGTGTAGGTTTGAACCTAAGCTGGGGCGTTTGCATCTTGGGTGGGTTTTCGCTAACGTTAAGGGACGAGACATTGTAAAAAAAGGATTAAGCAATGGCAGCCTCTATGAACAGGGTAATGTTGCTTGGTAACCTGACGCGAGACGTCGAGGTGCGCCACAGCAACGATGGGTCTAAAATCGTCACGCTGTCCCTTGCGACATCTGAACAGTGGCGTGATAAAAACACGGGCGAGCGCAAAGAGCGCGCCGAGTACCATCGCGTGGTTATTTTTAACGAGCGCCTGGCAAACCTGGCCGAGCAATACCTTAAAAAGGGGCGCAAGGTTTATCTTGAGGGGCAAATGCAAACCCGCAAATGGACCGATCAATCAGGGCAAGAGCGCTACGTGACCGAGGTGGTGTTGCAAAGATTTCGGGGCGAGCTTTTGTTGCTTGACAGGGCCGATGCTTCAGGGGGGGGCGGTGAGTCATTCAAGGCTGCGGTCGGAAGCGACGTTGGGCCTGCAAAGGTGAAAGAAGCCAGCGCAAGCGCGGCGCCAGCAGATGCCAAGGCCGCGGCAGCTTTAGAAGATTTTGACGACGACATTCCTTTTTAAAGCGAGGACTTTTAAAGCGTGACCACAAAAGACAACGACACCGATAACGACAAAGATCAAGACGTTTCAAAAGAAACCGCAGCGCCTTCTGACGTGCTGCCAGCGGCAGGGTTTGAGCCGATTTCGATTGATGACGAGATGAAACGCTCTTATCTGGATTATGCCATGAGCGTGATTGTCAGTCGTGCGTTGCCTGATGTGCGTGATGGCTTAAAGCCGGTGCATCGGCGTATTTTGTACGCCATGGCCGAGATGAACTTTACCTCAGACAAACCCCACCGCAAGTCAGCGCGCGTTGTGGGTGAGGTGATGGGTAAGTATCACCCCCATGGTGACCAAGCCCTTTACCAGGCGCTTGTGCGCATGGGCCAAGACTTCTCTATGCGTGCCATGCTGATTGACAGCTATGGTAACTTTGGCTCGATCGATGGCGACAAGCCGGCGGCCATGCGTTATACCGAGGCGCGCTTGGCGAAGATCTCGGATCTGGGGCTTTTAAAAGATTACGACAAAGATGCCGTTGATTTTGAGCCAAACTATGATGGCACGCTGCAAGCGCCCAAGGTGTTGCCGGCGCGCTTTCCCAACATCTTGGTTAATGGTGCGGGCGGTATTGCTGTGGGTATGGCCACCAATATTCCAACCTACAACCTGGGCGAGGTGATCGATGCTACCTGTGCCCTGATTGATCAGCCCGACTTGTCGGAAGAAGAGTTTTTGGCGCTGCTGCCGGGGCCTGACTTTCCGACTGGTGGCCTGATTATGGGCCAAAAGGGTATTCTTGACAGCATGCGTACGGGGCGGGGCAGCATCGCGGTGCGCTCGAAAACCCATGTTGAGGATATTCGCAAAGATAAAAAAGCCATCATCGTCACCGAGGTTCCGTACCAGGTGCAAAAAGCACGCATGATCGAGCGCATTGCCGAGCTTGTAAACGCAAAGCAGCTTGATGGCATTTCGGACCTGCGCGATGAGTCAGATCGTGATGGCATTCGCGTGGTGATCGAGCTTAAGCGCGATGTCGAGCCCGAGGTGGTGTTAAACCGCCTGTTTTCGATGACGGCCATGCAAAATTCGTTTGCTACAAACTTTTTGGCCCTTGATGGCGGACGGCAGCCACGCATGATGCCCCCGCGTGCCATGTTGGACGTCTTTATTGACTTTAGGCAAGAAGTGATAACCCGCCGAACGCGCTTTTTTCTGTCAAAGGCGCGTGCCAAGGCGCACCATGTTTTGGGGCTTTTGGTAGCGGTTGCGCATATTGATCGCGTGGTGGCACTGATTAAATCATCTGCAAACCCGCAAGAGGCCCTTGAGCGCTTGCGTTCCATCGCCTGGCCTTTGGCAGACATCAAGGCGTATCTTGAGCTGTTGTCAGAAGGCGAGGCGCAAGTGGCTGATGAGGGCTATAAGCTGTCCGAGGCGCAAGGGAAGGGCATTTTAGACCTCAAGCTGCATCGTCTAACGGGTCTTGAGCGTGCCAAGCTTGAGGGCGAGTTGAAAGCGCTGGCTGACGAGATTGCCGAGCTGATTGCGTTGTTAAGTGATCATGACAAGCTGAAGCTTTTGATGAAGGAAGAGCTGCTAGAGGTTAAAAAGGCTTTTGCAACGCCGCGCCGCACGCAATTGGTGGCAGCCGATGACAAGCAAAGCATTGAAGACTTGATTCAGCGTGAAGACATGGTGGTGACCTTTAGTGTGAAGGGGTACATTAAGCGTGTGGCGCTTGATACCTATCGTGCGCAGCGCCGAGGCGGCAAGGGGCGCGCGGGCATGTCAACGCGTGAAGAAGATTTGATCTCGGATGTGTTTGTGGCCTCGACTCACACGCCGCTTCTGTTCTTTTCAAAGGCGGGCAAGGCCTTTGAGCTTAAAGTTTACGAGCTGCCTCAAGGCTCACCCCAAAGCCGCGGCAAGCCTATTATTCAGGTGCTAAATGCGCTTGAAAAGCATGACCGCATCGCAACGCTTTTGCCTGTGCCAGAAGATCCGCGGGCGTGGGATGATTTTTCGGTTGTCTTTGTAACCTCACGCGGGAATGTGCGGCGTAACGCGCTGGGCGATTTTCAAAATATTCGCGCGAACGGCAAGATTGCCATGAAGCTTGAGGGGCTAGGCGAGCGTCTTGTGGCAGTGCACATGTGCCAAGACAACCAAGACGTGCTGCTAACAACGCGCCTTGGGCGCGCCATTCGCTTTCCGGTGAAAGATTTACGTCTTTTCCAAGGACGCACCTCAACAGGTGTGCGCGGTATTCGCCTGCAAGAAAAAGACGAAGTCGTCTCGATGGCCATTTTGGGTGGCAATGATTTCTCGGCTGACGAGCGTGAATCGTATTTGCGTCAGGTGGCGCAACAAAGGCGTGCCGTCGCAGCGGGGCAAGAGGGTGAAGACGGGCAAGCAGATGCCGACGATCTTGCAGCAGATGATGCAACGCTAACGGGCCTCATTCCGCTGGAGGCCGAGCGTTTTGAAGCAATGAAAGCACAAGAGCAGTTTGTGTTAACCGTCAGCGACAACGGCTTTGGTAAGCGCACATCGGGCTATGCTTACAGGCGCACCGGGCGCGGCGGCCAGGGTGTGGCCACCCTTGATGTGGGCAAAAAAACGGGGCCCGTTGTGGATGCTTTTCCGGTGCAAGATACAGATCACCTGATTATGTTGACCGATAAAGGGCAATTGATTCGCTTGCAGGTGAACGAGGTACGCATCGCGGGGCGCAAAACCCGTGGTGTGATTTTGTTCCGCACAGCCCCCGATGAAAAAGTCACATCCATCGTGCGCTTTTCTGACAGCGGTAATGGTGATGATGACGTTGATCCCGACGCTGACAAAACCGACGCCCCCGCCGCCTAAACCGTTTATGCTATAAACCTAAAGGGTGTCTGCTAGAAGCGTTTAACTGGATCTTTGTGCTAAAAATCTGACACTTTGGCTTTTTTTTTGCTTTTATGACAATAAAAAAGAAAAGGTTTTTGTTATGTATGCAAAAAAGACAGCAATCGTGTTGTGTGTGATGGCTCTTTGTACAGGGCCTTCCTGGGTAATGGCAGTGGTTAGTGATTCAGGGTCAGGCTTGGACTATAAAAAGAAGTCGTCTTGGAAGTTTTGGAAAAGCAAGCCTCAGGCGCAAAAGCAAGATGAGTTGTTTAAAAAAATTAACAAGTACATTGGCGATCTGAACGCCTTTGATAAAGAAATTGCAGAAGATTTAAAGGTTGCAGACAGTATTCATAAATACCTTGAGACAAAAAACGCTAAAATACCCAAGGCAGAGAAAGGGCAACTTAAGTTCGGCATGCGTGAATGGAAGATAGAGTCTTTTGATGACGCAAAGAAGCGCGCGATCCAAGTTCAAGCAGCAGTTCAAACACAAAGAGGAACTTATAAGAAGTATTTGACGGAGTTACAGAAGCAAGACTTAGAGAAAACGAGGTTGGCAGATATTAAAAAGACCACGAGTGGTCGCGAAAAATGGCTCAAGGCTCAAAGAATGGAATATGGGCCCTTACAAGTTGTTCTTTATGGCTTTCACAGAGACGCCAAGTATATGCTGCCGGCAAAACAGCAGAAGGTGCGCCAAAAGCGGCTTGATAAAATTGTGAACACAGACTACTTCAAAGAGCTAGATGCAGAAACGCAAAAGGTGTTGCAAGACGCACGCAACGTTAGCTAACTCTTAACAGGCACGATTAAAAGAACTGTCGTTAAAAAGCACTAGGCTTGTTTGAAACAGGATGAGCGTGGTGCTTTTTTGTATGAAAAAAGGGTAAAAACCTTGCTTTTTGGGGGTGTTGTGTGCGTATGATAGCCATGCGTATGAAAAGCTTGATGAGTATCGCTTCACAGATCAGATAATGCGTTGGTGGTTTTGGCTTGTCATTGCAAGGCGCCTTTTAAGGCAACGCGGTTAGGCCCACTCGAATGTCGTTGCGAGGAGAAACTATTGTTTCGACGCGGCGTGCTTTAGCCGCTTTAGTTCGCTACATGTGGATCGCCGCAGGCGCTGCGCACCTTCGCGATGACGAGGGGGGCTGTCGCCATTCGCGATGACGACCGGTGTGACGCGGTATGCCCCCAAAACCGTCATTGCGAGGAGAAACTCATGTTTCGACGCGGCAATCCATGTGTGCCTTAGCCGCTTTGGTTTTTGGGTTGCTCTGGTGGTTCCACTTATTTCTTCTGCTCTTTCAGGCTCTTCTCTTTGAGGTTTTTTTTTGTGTGCGAAAGGCATTCCCCACCATTCGCAAGTTTAGCAAATTTTTATTCAAAATCAATTAGATAGAAGGTTTTTGTTAAACCAGTGGCCACCAAGGCACAACCAGCAAACAACGTTTTGCAATGACAGTTTGTGTGCGTTGTTTCCTACATTTTTGCTTTTCTATCGCCTGTGATCTGTGTGTTTTTTTTCAAAGTGATTTGACCCAATGACCTCTCACAAAAGGACTCTCTTATGTCTTCTCACACGAAAGCATTGCAGCCGATCGAGCAACGGCGGCAAGATCTGCTGAAACGTCTTGCCAAGGTTTTTAAAGGCGAAATCAAGCGCCGTAAAGATGATCTGTTGCGTTATGATTGGTCAAGGCAGGCGCGACCTTCGCAGATAGAGCCCACAGGTGATTGGTTTGTGTGGCTGATTTTGGCGGGTCGTGGGTTTGGCAAAACGCGTACGGGCGCTGAAACCGTTCGCTCGTGGGTTGCAAAGGGCCAGGCACGCAATATCTGCCTTTTAGGGCATACCATCGATGATGTCAGACGCGTGATGATCGAGGGGCCTGCAGGTTTGCTGTCGGTTTGCCCACCCCATGAGCGACCCACTTTTTTGCCCTCACGGGGTCTTTTGCAATGGCCGTCGGGTGCTGTGGCGTCTTGTTACAGTGCGATGTCGTACGAAAAACTGCGCGGTCCTCAATTTGATGCCGCCTGGGTGGATGAATTGGCCAAGTTTCCCAAGGTCTCTAAAGTGTGGGATCAGTTGATGATGGGGCTGCGCCTCGGCAAACGTCCGCGTTGCGTTGTCACCACAACACCGCGGCCTTTGCAATTTCTTAAAACATTGACGACGCAAAAGAATGTGTTTGTGACACGTGGCAGCACGTTTGAAAACAATCATTTGTCAGCGGCCTATAAAGAGCTGATGCAAACGTTTTATCAAGGTACATCCTTTGCGGCGCAAGAGCTTGAGGGGCAATTGATTGATCAAAAAGCAGGGGCGCTTTGGACATACAAAATGCTTGATGCAGCGCGATTGCCCGCCACCGAGAAGATCCCACCGCTTTTACGCTGTGTTGTCGCCATTGATCCGGCAGTTACATCCAATGCGCACTCGGATGAAACGGGTTTGATTGTGGCAGGGCTTGCGACATCGGGCAAGGCGTATGTGTTAGATGATTTAAGCGGTCAGTACGAACCCTTGGTGTGGGCGCAAAAAGCCATTGATGCCTATCATGCTTTTGAAGCCGATTGCCTTGTGGCAGAGGTGAACAATGGGGGTGATCTGGTCGAGCGCATGCTACGCAGCATTGATCAAAGCGTTTCATACAAAGCCTTGCGCGCAACACGTGGCAAGTGGGTGCGTGCCGAGCCTGTGATGGCGCTGTACTCCAAAGGGCGGGTTGTGCATGCCAAGCACTTTAAAAAACTTGAAGCGCAACTTTTGTCTTACGCGCCCGAGCAAGAGAGTGACCAAAAGGGTGGTCAAAAATCGACCGACCGCATGGATGCGCTTGTATGGGCTTTATCTGATTTGTGTTTGGTGCACAAGCAGCCAGAACATAAGAAGCTCACGCCCAAAATTTGGTTTGTTTAAAGTATTTTGTTGTGCGGTGTTCAAGCAAAGATTTAGCCAGCTACAGCTGTAACGGCAGCGGTAATGCCACCTCCAAGCACTGCCCCTGCCATCAGTGTAGCAACTTTGGCTTTGGTACTGTTTGATTGACGTGGTTTGTGCGGCGCTTCACTGGTGGTATTGCTTTTGTGAGCTTTTGAATCTTCTTGTGTTTTGTTGTCTTTATTTGTGCTGCTAGAGGTATGCGTTTCAAAGATTCCCACTGCTTTAAGATATCCGTGGACCGCATAAAGCGTTTTCAGTGTTGAGATATTTTTCATATCACTTGGTTTGCGGCTTAAAAGAGGGGTGGCCCAAAAGCAGGCAATGTCATCTCCTTGCATATCGATTTCTTTGACAATATTAACCGTTTTTCCGTTACATTTGTTGCAAGGCGCAACAAATGTCCACTTGTATTGGCGTAGCTGCTCTGGTGTACGCAATGTAAAAGATTTGCCATCAATGGTGTAGGTTGAGGATTCTTGAGCTTTGAGTTGTGCGGTTAGCTTGTCAGGTGTCTTGGTAGGCGTATTATCTTGGTTTTTTTTGGCCGTGGTGGTAAGGGGAGGTTTGGCCTTTTTGTTGTGGTAACCAAGTTGATAGCCCTCAAAATAGGCGTTAAAAAGCATGCGGAAGTAAACATTTTCTTCAAAAAACTCAAATGTCTCTGGGTTGATATCATGTTCTTCCATGCCTTGCGTACGTTTTTCATCATCTCTCTCGTACGTAAGGCGTGACACTTGTGAGAGATGCTGCAAGTCTTCGGTGTTGCACTGCACAATCGTTTTTTGTTTTTTTTTGATCCAAAGCTTGGTTTGGTCAAACGGTACTGCCGTAACATTTGTCACGGTCAACAAAAAGAGCAGAAGCAAGGAATACATTTTTTATGCTGTTGCTGCGGCCGTAACAAGACCTACTGATGCAAGGACGCTTGCTAGCATACCACCTTTTTTTGCCTTACTGTTTTTGCTTGCGCGGCCCGCAGCCGTCAAATAGCCATTCATAGCGTAAAGCGTTTTCAATTCTGTGCGTGAGAGGTTGACTTCTTCTTCATTGCTTGGCTCTTGTTTTTTCCAAGAAAAATTGCTCATGAAAGACTGTTTTATTTTACTCATGTCAAGTGTTTTGCCTATATTGTCTACCAATACCTGGGCCTCTCGCATCAAAAGGCCAGCCGGCCCTGTGTAGATGCATCTGTACTGCGCTATTTTGCCTTTGTCCCAATAAATGAAGGGATGGGTCATGTCGTCCATGGTAATGACATATTTTTCACTGATTTTGGTGTAGTCCTTACTTTTCTTATTTTTGTTTTTGAACAACCAATAGCCCTCATAATATGCCTCAAAAAGTGCCCTGGTCATTTTGTCATTCAAAAGTTTTAATGTGTGCTCATCGGTTTGATAGTGATCTATGAGGGCTTCTGGGGTGTTTTCTCGACTGGATGCGATTGTTTTGCACTCCCTTATGAACTTTTTTTTAGCTTCTGTTCTTGAACCTTCTGGTGCTTCGATGAGAGACTTTAATGGATTCTTGTATGTTTTTCTTAAAAAATTTTTATGCTCTAAAAGCTCTGCATATGAACATTGAGCAAGCGTTTTATCTGTGTTGCCGATCTTAAGTGTAA
This sequence comes from Holosporaceae bacterium, assembly GCA_036881885.1. GTDB lineage: Bacteria > Pseudomonadota > Alphaproteobacteria > Holosporales > Hepatobacteraceae > JBAJNL01. Next base: position 1,421 of record JBAJNL010000029.1, on the reverse strand, counting down.
AAACATGGGGGTCAAGAAGACTGATGGTTTGACGGTGCAAAAGAGAGTTAATGCCTTGAAGTTTTCTATACGAACATTGGCCAATGGTTGTATTTTTGCCATCAATGCGCACTTTAAGATGTTTTAAGGGCGATGCGCCTAAAAAAGCAATGCCTGATAAAACAACAAACAAAAAAAGGATGGCATTTTTCATAAAATAATTAGCGCTCTGCCTATTTATTTTTCATAAAAGGCAAAAAGAGGGCCACAAGAAAAGATTATTTTAGTGACGAGCTTTGTAGATCCTCTTGTCTTTTTTGTTTTTTGGATCAGCGCTTTTGTGTGTTAAGGTTTTGCTAAAAAGAAGTTTTTCATGATTTACGCCTTACTGCAAAAAGGTGGGCCGCTGGTGCATGTGGCCCTGTTTGGTTACATTACGTTTCGCGCGATGCTTGCGTTTTTAACAGCCTTTTTTGTTGCTTTTTTGTGGGGGCCTTCGGTTATTTCAGCCCTAAGGCAGCGTCAAAAAAAAGGCCAGCCCATTCGCGATGACGGGCCACAACATCACAAAGAGCTTAAAAAAGGCACGCCCACGATGGGAGGCCTTTTGATTTTGGGCAGTTTTGCGGCAGCCGTTTTGTTGTGGGGCAATCTTGCGAATCCTGTTTTGTGGTGGCTTTTGTTTGTAACTTTTGCGTTTGGTCTTGTCGGCCTGATAGACGATTCTTTGAAGCTGTATCGGCATAACCATCATGGGTTGAGGCCTTTGCAAAAAACGCTTTTGCAACTTTTGTTTGCTGGCCTTTCGGCTGTGGCCTTGTGGTTTTTGTTACCAGAGATGCTGCGTGATACGCTGCATTTTCCCTTTTTAAAGCATGCCTTCTTTCATCTGTCTTGGGTGTGGCCCTTGTTTGCGCTTGTGGTGCTGATTGGATCGTCCAATGCTGTTAACCTAACGGATGGTCTTGATGGCTTGGCGGTGGGGCCGGTGGTGATTGCAACGGCTGTTTTGTCGATTATTGCCTACGTGGTAGGGCATAAGGCGTTTGCGCTTTATTTGCAGGTGCCCTATGTGCCAGGTGCGGGCGAAATGGGTGTTTTGGGCGCAGCACTCATTGGGGCGTGCCTTGGCTTTTTGTGGTACAATGCACCGCCCGCCATGGTGTTTATGGGTGATACGGGGTCCATGGCCATGGGTGGTTTTTTGGGTGGGGCGGCTTTGCTGGTGAAGCACGAACTTGTTTTTGCGCTGGTGGGTGGTATTTTTGTGCTTGAGGCTCTTTCGGTCATGATTCAGGTTGGCTATTTTAAGGCAACCAGAAAGCGTATCTTTTTGATGGCGCCACTGCATCATCATTTTGAACACAAGGGGTGGTCTGAATCAGCGATTGTGTTTCGCTTTTGGATTATCTCGCTTATTTTAGGTATTTTTGGTCTTGCAA
>JBAJNL010000028.1:0-18019 GCA_036881885.1 Holosporaceae bacterium | reverse complement strand
CAGGTAGAGCGTGTTAATGGTGTGGATCCGGCTGAGCTGCGTCATCGCGTGCAGTTTGATAGCTTAACGGCCCTTTATCCTGATAGAAAAATTATCCTTGAATGTGACGACCCAAAAGAAAAAGATAACACGTTGCGTGTGATTGATCTGGTCGTCCCACTTGGCTTTGGCCAGCGTGCGTTGATTGTGGCACCACCACGCACGGGTAAAACGGTGATGATGCAAAACATCGCCCATGCACTTTCACAAAATCATCCAAGTGCATATTTGATTGTCTTGATGGTGGGTGAAAGACCCGAAGAGGTGACCGACATGGCACGCTCTGTTAAGGGCGAGGTCATTGGCTCAACATTTGATGAGCCGGCAACGCGACATGTTCAAGTGGCTGAGATGGTTTTAGAGAAAGCCAAGCGGCTTGTTGAAAGCAAGAAAGATGTCATCGTTTTACTTGACTCGATTACACGTCTTGCGCGCGCTTACAATGCTGTGGTGCCATCGTCGGGCAAGGTGCTGACGGGTGGTGTGGATGCGAATGCTTTGCAAAGGCCCAAACGCTTTTTTGGTGCCGCGCGTAATGTAGAAGAAGGTGGTTCGCTGACCATTATTGGCACGACCCTTGTTGAGACAGGCTCGCGCATGGATGAGGTGATTTTTGAGGAATTCAAAGGCACTGGTAATGCTGAAATTGTGTTAGAACGTAAGCTGTCTGACAAACGCTTGTTCCCTGCCTTAGATGTCATTAAATCGGGCACACGTAAAGAAGAGATGTTGGTTGAAAAGCAAACATTGATGAAAATGTGGGTTTTAAGACGTCTGCTGGCACAGATGAGCGTGACAGAGGCTATGGAGTTTTTGCTTGATAAAATGCGCGGCACAAAAAATAATGCCGAGTTTTTTGAGGCAATGAACTCGTCACGCGCCTCTTAAGGCCTGGCCGTTATTCCCCTACCTTTTAAGCTGCAAATAAAAAGCTCAAGATACCGTTAAGGCGCAAAGCCCCTTTTTTTGTTGTGTGGATACGCATCTTTTCTTGGCTGATGCATAAAAGATCTTGTTGACACAATGCTTCAAGGCGCTCTTTCAAAGGTCCTTTATGCCATGTTGCAAAGGGTTGTCCTGTAATGCGCAACGCCTCTTCAGTGGCAATGCCTGCTTTCAGCCTTAGGCCCATGAGAAACCACTCTTGAAGGCGCTCTTCTGGCGAAAGAATAGAGGACTTTTGTAGGCCATGCCCTTTTTTTTCAACGGCTTCAAGCCATGAAAAAGGGGCACGCAGCATCTGTTCAGCATAGGGTTTTGTATGAAGCAGCGGGCGTCCGTGGCTGCCAGGGCCAATACCAAGGGTGGGGTGCGTTTTCCAGTAAGCCAGATTATGTTGGCTTTCAAAGCCTGGTGCGGCATAGTTAGAGGTTTCGTAACGCCTTAAACCCTTTTCTGCTAAAACACTTTCGGTTTGTGTATCAAAGGCAATGGCGTTTGTTTCATTTGGGTATTTTAAGTCACCTCTTTGAAAGCGTGTATAGAAGGCGGTTCCTTGCTCAAAAGTTAGCTGATAACACGAAAGATGTGTGGGCTTGAACACGGCCGCTTTTTGAAGTTGCTTCTGCCAATCTTTGGTTGTTTGATTTGCCAGGCCATACATCAGATCAAAGGAAAACCGAGGAAATAAAGCAGCACAAGCCTCAAGGGCCTCTTCGGCTTCGCGTGCATTGTGGCCGCGTCCTAAAAAAGAAAGATCTTGATCATTAAATGACTGCACACCCAGTGACAAACGATTGACGCCTGCCTCTTTGAAGGCTTGAAATTTTTCTTTTTCAAAAGAGGTTGGGTTGGCCTCCAGCGTGATCTCAAGCGAATCACTGGTATAAAAGTGTTGTTTGGCTTTTTGAATCAAATCGGCCACTAGTTGAGGCGGCATTAAAGAGGGGGTGCCACCTCCAAAAAAAATACTTTGCAAAGGCGTATTGCGTTTGAGGCGATTTTGCTGGGTTTCAAGCTCTTGTAAAAAAGCTGCCTTGAATCTATCAACGGGGATCGTTTTGTGTACGTGGCTGTTAAAATCGCAATAGGGGCATTTTGAAAGACAAAAGGGCCAGTGAATATAAAGCGCCCATGGCGGTTGATTTGTGCACATTTTAATTAAAAAAAAACCTTTTCTCTTCCATAACAAACAAAGGCCCTCTTTTGCATGCTTGCCGCTAAGCTTTACCATGAGAACGCTATGCAAGATCACAACCCGAATTTTTCACAGCTGCTGCCGTATTATCAGCGGGAAATGTCCTATCTTTTAAAGATAGGGCAAAAGTTTGCAAAAGCCTATCCACGTATTGCCGGTGATCTTGAGCTGAGCCCTAAGGGGTCAGATGATCCACACATTGAGCGCCTGCTTGAATCATTTGCCTTTTTAACGGGTCGCCTGCAAATGGCGATTGATGATCAACACTCGGACATCAGCAATGCCCTTTTAAGTGTGCTGTATCCTGAATTTATTAAGCCATTTCCGTCTTGTGTAATTTTAAAGATGCAAGCCTTTAAAGAAGTTGTGTCGTTGTTTCAGGGAAGACAAATGCCAGCGCGCACACCGCTTGCTGCCACATCACAAGAGGGGATTAGCTGTCGTTTTCAAACTACAATGCCTGTTGATATTTGGCCTATTGATGTGGTGGATGTGGGGTATGTGACAAGCAATCTTTATGCAATGCCTGCAAAAGAGCTGCGCTCGCCCTGGCTTTTAAAAGTGACGTTGAAAACGCATGGGGGTCTCTTTTCTGATCTGTCGTTAGATGATCTCACATTTTATTTGGGTGGTGACACCTTAACGGCTTTCACGCTTCTTAAGTGGTTGCATACATACGATACCGTTGATCCGACGCCTGTGTTTATTCAAAAAAACAGCAAAGAGCCTGTTTTAGAGCTGCTACGAGACGATGCCTTTCAAAGAGCAGGTTTCGAACCGCATGAAGGCCTGTTAGAAGCCACACCAAAAACAAATCCTGCGCATCGGTTGCTGTGGGATTTTTTTCACTTTCCCCAAAAATTTCTTTTTTTTAAAGTGCAGCATTTAAAAGAAAAATTAGCAGCGGTTAAAAGTGAAACAGTGACGCTCTTTTTTCCACTGAGCGGATATGCCGAGCCTGAAAAGTGGCCTCTGTCCACACAAAGTGTCATGCTGGGCTGTGTGCCTGCCATTAACCTTTTTCAGAAATCGTCCGAGCCTCTTAAGCTGGATTATCGCAAGACCTCTTATCGTCTGGTGCCGGATCACCGTCTCGAAGAGATGATGGAGGTGCATACGATTTTAAAAATTTCGTCAGCCACCAGTATTGAGATGCCAGGTCATGTGATCGAGCCTTATTTCTCTTACACACACCAAGCCGAAGAAAAACAGCAAGAGATGTTTTGGTTTGATAGAAGGATGCAAACGTCTTTAGAAGATGCCCGTGGCACAGACGTTTTTCTGTCTTTTGTAAACTATGACATGAAGATGTCTGCGTTTAGGGAAGAAACCGTTTATGCACATATGCTGTGTACCAACAGGCGTCTTGCAGAAAAACTGCCGGTGGGCGTGCATTTTGATGTACAGGGACGCTTTTCGGGCATGGACATGGTGTCGCTGACAAAACCAACGCGTGCACTGAATCCCTCGCTTGATGGTCAAACACAATGGCGGCTAATTAGTCACCTGGCCGTCGACCATTTAGGTCTTTGTGCGCACCTTGAGACTTTGGATCCTCTTAAAGAATTGCTGCGTCTTTATAACACAGGGCATGCTTTTTTGGGTGGGTCGATTGAAGCGCTGGAAAGCCTCTCATTTCGCAGAACCATTGGCCCTTTGGCACAAGAAGGATGGCATAGTTTTGTGCCTTTGCTGTCGGTGACCCTTAAAGTTGACGATGCTAAAGTGAATGTGCATGGCTATTTTGTACTGAGCATGATTTTACACGAGCTTTTTAAGCTAACAGCTGACTTTAACACGTTGGTCGAAACAAATTTAATGGGTCTGTCTGATACTGTTTTGAAAAAATGGGAAGCCGAGCCATGCGTCGCCAAGACAATTTAGCGCAAAAGCTTTTCTTTGAGCCTTTTTTGTTTGAGTTTTCACAAGCTGTGCATCTTTTGTGTGCCTTGGGTCAAATAGACAGTGATGCCTTAAATAGGGGGGATTTTCTCGCTTTTAAGTCAAGCCTTTTGCTCTCGCCGCCCTCAAGTGATCTGCTTGCACTGACACCGCAAGAAGTACCACACTTGCAAAACTTAGGGGCAAAAAAGCTGTTCAAAGGGCCGTACAAAAAGGGCCTTGCGTTGAATGCTTACGTGAATTTTTTTGGCATTGCAGGTGCTCAAGGCCCTCTGCCAACCGTTTATACCGAAGACATCTTAAGGCGTCTTAAGGTGCGCGATGCATCGCTGGCGGATTTTTTTGATATTTTTAACCATCGTTTTATGACACTTTTTTATCGCCTGCAGCAAAGGCGTCTGCCCACTTTGCTGCGTGAGACACCCGATAAAAGTCTTTTGGGGAATACGCTGCTTTCTTTAAGTGGCGTGCGTAAAAAAAAGGATTCAGCGCTTCAATTGCGTTCTTTTTTGCCGGTGGCACAAATTTTATGGAAACGGCCACACACACCACAGGGCTTGTCGCAGCTTTTAAAACACCACTTTGGTTTGTCCAATGTGGTTTCTTCTTTTCGTGGCCGTGTTTTTAAAATTCCAATGCATCGTCGTACGCGCGTGGGGCATACGCATTGCCGAAACAATGCTCTTGCGCATTCTTTTGTGTTGGGAAAACGTGCCTACACTGTTGTGCAGGGTATTCAAATTGACCTTGAGATTCATAATAGGAAGCAATTTTTGGGTTTTCTGCCAAAGGGTGAATACTATGAAAGCCTTTTGCGTGTTGTGCGCTCATATATCGGCACGCGCCTCAGTTTCGAGCTTATCTTGTCTCTTAAGGAAGCCCCCGTTTTTCGCTTGGCTTCCAAAACGTTTCCTCTAAGATTAGGCTGGACAACGTGGCTTGGAGGACGCGCAGAGGTCACGTCAAAGCAACGTGTTTCGGTGTCGACGGTGCAGTCGTAACTATTTTACGGTTGAAAAAGAACGTCTTCCATGGTGTAAAGGCCTGGTTTTTGGTGTGCAAGCCATTTGGTTGCCAGCAGCGCGCCTTTGGCAAGAGCCTCGCGATTCAAAAGGTCATGCGTGAAAGTGAGCCGCTCATCAGCGCTTGTAAAGGCAACTTCATGACTGCCAAAAAGTTTGGCAGCTTGCAGAGAGGCGATTTGGATACTGCCGGTTTCATAAGGTTCGTGAAAGCGCAGTTTGCCTTCTGGTTTTTTAGCCAGACGGCGCCCCTCTTGTACGCTGTGTGCCAGCATGAGGGCTGTGCCCGAGGGCGCATCTTTTTTTTGTGTATGATGCCGATCAAGCAACGTCACATCAAAAGTAGTGTTAAGGGCTTCAGCGGCGCGGCGCACCAGTGTTTTTAAAAGATTCGCGCCGATCGACGTGTTGGGCGCCCGCATAACGGGTGCGTGCTTTGCTGCCTTTTCACACGCAGAAGAAATATCTTCTCTAAAGCCTGTGGTGGCCAGTATAAAAGGTTTTTTGTATTGTGCGGCCAGTGCAAGATGTGCTTTTGCAGCGCTTTCATGTGAAAAATCAACCACAACTTGGCTGTGCTGAAAAACGGTTTCTGCACATTGCGTTAGCTGCGCCTCTTTACTGTCTAACAGAAAGGCAGGGGGGGTGTTTTTGTAAGAGCCATAACCAAAAGTAACGTTAGCCTCTTCAGAGGTTGCCTTGAATAAAGCGCTTCCCATGCGTCCACCGCACCCAAGAATACCAAGAGACAGATCAGCTGCTTTGTGTGTTTCTTTTGCAGTGACCATGTGGACGCTCCCTGCTCTCTAGGCTGCTTTTTCGTGCTGGCAAAGCCATTCTTCAAGCCAGTGAATATGATACTGCCCTTCATGCACGTCTTGTGACGTGACAAGCTTTTTGTGCAGGGGGATGAGTGTATCAGGGCCTGCAATCACATACTCATCAAGGGCACGTTTAAGGTGTGCAAGGCACTTCTCTCTTGTGTCACCATAGGCAACAAGTTTTGAGACAAGGCTGTCATAATAAGGAGGAATCACGTATCCCTGGTAAAGGGCGCTGTCAACGCGGATGTGTGGACCACCTGGCGGCAGATAGGCTGCTATTTTGCCTGGTGTTGGTAAAAAGGTGTCGGGGTTTTCGGCGTTAATGCGGCATTCAATCGCATGCCCCTTAAAGGTGACGTCTTCTTGTGTGAACGACAGCTTTTCACCTGCTGCGATGCGAATTTGCTCTTTCACAAGATCAATGCCTGTAATCATTTCGGTCACGGGATGTTCGACCTGTAGACGGGTGTTCATTTCGATAAAATAAAACTGGTTGTTCTCATACAAGAACTCAAGCGTTCCCGCGCCCACATAACCCATTTTTTGAAGCGCTGGTCTGATCTTTTTGATGAGGTTATCAAGTAACGAGCGAGGCAAGAAGGGGGCAGGGGCCTCTTCCCAAACTTTTTGGTGACGCCTTTGAATCGAACAGTCGCGCTCTCCCAAAAAGACAAGGTTGCCATGCTTGTCGCCTAAAAGTTGCAACTCGATATGTTTTGGTTTTTCAAGGTAACGCTCAAGGTAAACGCTGTCTGAGCCAAAGTTGGCCATGGCTTCCGCGCGGGTGATCTCAAGCTCTTTCAAAAAATTGTCCGAGCGCTGGACAAGGCGCATGCCCTTACCGCCACCGCCGTGCGCAGCCTTAATCAACAAGGGATAGCCTATTCTGTCTACGACCTTTTTGATGTCTGCTTTCTCGCCTGACAACTCGTTCGAGCCGGGGACCAAAGGAATGCCCATGTCGGCTGCTGCTTTTTTAGCGCGAATTTTATCTCCCATCACTTCGATGTGCTCGGCACTTGGGCCAATAAAGGCCAAATTGTGTGCCTCGGCCATGCGCGCAAACTGGGCGTTTTCAGAGAGAAACCCAACGCCTGGGTGAATCGCATCGGCGCCTGTCACCTCGGCAGCGGCTAAGATCGACGTCATGTTGAGATAGCTTTCTTTGCTGGGGCCGGGGCCAATACACACGCTCTCATCCGCCAGTTGCACGTGCATGGCTGACTCATCCGCTGTAGAGTGAACGGTGACAGTGTGGATATTCATCTCTTTCAGCGCTCTTAAAATGCGCAGTGCAATTTCGCCTCTGTTGGCAATGAGAACTTTACGAAACATAAAAATTAAGCCTTTAAGCGCACAAGTGGTTCGCCAAACTCAACGGGTTGCGCGTTGTTGACGAGCACTTCGTCAATAATACCATCCTCTGGGCTGCGAATAGGGTTCATGACCTTCATTGTTTCGACAACCAGCAAGGTTTGCCCCTTCTCAACAGCATCACCTTTTTTCACAAAAGGGGGTGCTTGGGGCTCGGGCGCCAAGTAGGCGGTGCCAATCATAGGGGCTGTGATAATCGTGCCAGATGCCTCGGTGTCTTGCGGTGCTGTGCTTGATGGCACGACTGTGGGTGTGTTTTGTACAAGGGCTGCCGGTGGCACCATAGGTGTGGGTGCTGCGTGGGTGATGGTGCTTGTACTGGGTTGTGTATGTTTCACAACACGCAGCTTCACGTCACCTTTGTTGTATTCAATCTCATGCAAGTCCATTGCATTCAAAATACGGGCAAGCTCTTCTAATATTTTCGTAGAAAAGGGATTCTCGCTTGTCATAAAAGACCTTTTTTATTTTGGTTAAAGGATTGTTTTTGTTATAAAAACCACAAGAGTGCGATCAGAAACTTTGTACAGAAAGGATGCCAAATGTTGAGTTGTTTTTCAAGGGCTTTTTTTGTGGGATGCCTTTGCATCATGCTTTTGACCTTGATATCACCTGTGCACTGTGCAGACGATTATTTGACGCATGGGAAGCAAAAAGAGCAAACGCACGCACAAAGAGACCGTTTGTCTTCTAAAGCAAAGGTGCCGTGGTCGATCAGCAGTTTAATCTTTTTTTCGCCACAAAAATGGGCTTTTTGGTTGAATGGGGTGTGTCTGACCGCATCCAATCAAGATGACGCCTATATGCGATCTCAAGGGTTGCGTTTGGTGCGTGTGTCCGAAAAGGGTGTGTGGTGTGTGCCTTTGCAAAATGATTCAGCCAAGATGCCTTTAACCGAAACATTGCCCGAAGGTGCTTTTTTGCTAAAGCCGTCTTTGCGTCGCACCAAAAAAGTGAATGATTTTTCTAAGGTCGCTTTCAAATCATCTTACACAAAGGGGGGGCGTAAGGCGCCACGCAAAAAAAAGGCGTTGTCGCTAGGGTTTTAGGGGTTTGCCCAAAAGTTCTTCAGGTGGCACCACGCCTTCTTCGACACGCGGCTTTTGATGTGCAGACTTTAAAATTACAAAAGTGGGTGTGGCGGTAATTTGGAACTGTTTTGCAAGTTTGAGTGTTTTGCGAATGGTATTGGTGATTTTTTTATCTTGCATACGCTCTTCAAAGTTGTTGGTTTGAACGCCTTGCGCTTTGGCCAGGGCTGCAAGCTCTTGTTTCGATAAAAACTGACCTTGCTTTTGCGCCTGTTTATGCAGTGCTTTGCGCAGCAGGGGGTGTTTTTTTTCTGCATGGGCCACCAAAAGGGCACGCACCGCATTGTAAGAGTGTTTGCCGCCGATAGGAAAATCGTGAATGATCAGTTTAAATGAGGTGTCTTTTTGTGCATGGCGTTCGTATAAAGCAAGACTTTCGTGGCAATAATTGCAATAAGGGTCGGTAAAAACAAGAATCACTTGTGCGCCCTTGGGATTGCCGATAAATGGAAAAACACTTTGTGCTTTGGTGTGATCAACATAGGCCTTGATGCCATCCTCGCGCATGATTTCTTTAATGGCTTCTTGCGCTGCAATTTTAAAGCTTGCCTCAAGCAAGGCCTGCATCTTTTTCAGCGTTTTTTTTAGAAAGACCGAAAGCAGCTCTGAAGATTTTTTGCCCCACATCTCTTTTGTAAGGCGCTTGACCTCTTTTTCAATAAGACTCTTGATCTCTGTTTGTGATAAAGGTGCAGCGGGGGTGTCAGCTGAAAGCTGGTGTGCACAATAAAAGAAGATCGCAACAAAAAAACAAACGCAACGCATACAAAGAACTTCTCACCCTGGCATCTTATCCATTTTGCATTTTTAAATCTTAACTTATCAATAAGATAGTTGCGCTTTTTTTGAAAGACTTATCGTCTAACCTTTTATACAGCCTTAGAATATGCCCAAACCGTTGCAGGTGGAAAGTTAGAAAAAACGGTGCCAATGCGTTTTTTCTCAAGCTTAAAAAGATGCGTTGGAATGGAAGAAAAAGGGCTATAGGTAAACTGAAAGAATAAACCTTTCGGTGGCAGCAATTTGAAAGAGGCCTCAACGACGTTTTTTTGTACCTCTTTCGGCAAGGTGACCATGGGAATGCCCGAGACGATACAAGCCAGTCTTCCCTGTGTGTGATCAGGCAGCAGTTTGCTTAAATGTTGGGCATCACCGCACAATGTTGTGATGTTTGGAAAGCGCTTTTGCAGATAAGAGAACAAGCTGGGGTCAAGCTCGATAGAGATAAGCTGTCTGGCTGATACACCTGCTTCAAGCAAAGCATGGGTAAAAGCACCTGTGCCGGCGCCAATTTCAACAATGTATTTGTTGTCCTCAAGATCTAAGGCCACTTCTTTTGCAACATTAACGGCCATAAAGCGCGAGAGATTTTCAGAGCTGGGAAAAAGGGCGCCAAGCGTCAAAGGGCTTTTGAGCCAACGCTGGAAGAAAAGCTGCTTTTCGGATAAAGAGGTTGTTTTGTTCACGTCTCGCTTGTGTCAGTTGATTGATCGGGTCAACTATAGCAAAACTTCTTTAAGATTGACAAGTTAGTTCACTTGTAGGCCGCCCTTTAGCATGGGCTGGTCAATCGTTCGTATGTTGCTCTCATCAAGCAACGAGCTTTGGCCACAAAATTTTTCGTGAAAAGAAATCTTGTGCTCTTCAAGACAGCCGCATGCACAAACCGTGGGACGACTGTGTGCACCTGTTCCAAATGTATCTTTGATGCAATCTTGGATGCAGCTAATGGCCTCTTCTGTATAGCCAAGTGAAGGAATAGGCTCTTTAGGTAGGTCTGCGGCGCCCCCTGGTTCCCAGTCAGTGACTGTGGGTGTGGCATCATCGCCAAATGAGGGTTGTGGAAGACTGAACAGCAGCAGACAGGCGATGCTGATGGCAAGACAAAACAATTGACTTAAAGCAGTTTTTTTAGCTTTGTTGTGTAACATAAACCACTTGCCCCAGAAGATATTTTTGTACATTTATTAATTATATCGTTATTTTAATGAACAAAGTCTTAACAATAACACGTTGCTATGCCCTTTGAGACATTTCCCGCGGCACGCCTTAGGCGTTTGCGTACAAATCAATGGATCCGCACGCTGATTGCAGAAAACAGGTTAGCTGTTTCTGACTTGGTGATGCCGCTTTTTGTGTGTCAAAATTTGCCAGACGTCACCTTATCATCTAAAAAAACGCCATCACCCTTACCTTTTTCCCCGCTCTCTGTCGACGCATTGCCCGCCTTTGTGGAAGAAAAGATTCTTGCGGCCGGCCTTACAAGTGTTGCGCTTTTCCCCGTGATTGCCCAAGAAAACAAGGATGAGCAGGGAAGGCACGCGTTGTGCGAAGATAATGTTTTAGTAAAGGCGATTCAGTGTGTGAAAGAACGTTTTCCCACTTTAGGGGTGATTTCTGATATCGCGCTTGATCCTTATACAACGCATGGGCATGACGGCGTCATTCAAAACGATGATGTAGATAATGATGCAACGATTAAGATTTTGGCCGACATGGCCGTTTTGCACGCACAGGCCGGCGCTGATGTTTTAGGGGTTTCAGACATGATGGACGGCCGCATTCATGCGCTGCGTCAAGGCCTTGAGGAAAAAGGTTACGTTCAAACCAAAATCTTGTCTTACGTGGCCAAATATGCATCGTGTCTTTATGGTCCTTTTAGAGATATTGTGGCAACAGCTGCCGCAAAAGATCCTGGCGGTTTGTGCAAAAAAACCTATCAAATGGATATCTGCAATCAAAAAGAGGCGTTGCGTGAGGCGTTACTTGATATACAGGAGGGCGCAGACTTGTTGATGGTGAAGCCAGGGGGTGGCTATCTAGATATCGTGTCACTTTTAAAGCAAAAAACGCATCACCCGCTTTGTGTTTTTCAAGTTTCGGGCGAATATGCTATGCTAAGGGCTGCAGATGCTCAAGGCTGGGTTTCTTATAAAGACGGCTTGCTGGAAAGCTTGATGGGTTTTAAGCGTGCGGGTGCCTCGGTTATTTTTACCTACGGCGCTCTTGATGCGGCACGTTGGTTAAAAGAAGTGGATAGGTAGAAAGATTGATAAGAGCAAACTTTTGGCAAAGAACGTGTGCGCTGTGGGTTTGTGCTTTTGTGTTAAGCGGTTGTGTTTGCAAGCGTACAACCAGTCCAACCCGCTATACAAGTAAGCCCTATAAAATAAAAGGTAGGTGGTATTATCCGCAAAAGCATTACGAACTGCATGATGTGGGGCTAGCTTCGTACTATGGCGGCCCAGATGGCACACATGGTTTGCCAACGGCGTCAGGCGAAAAGTTTTCGATGTACAGAATGACCGCGGCCCATAAAACGTTGCCTTTGCCCTGCGTGGTACGTGTGACAAACCTTGCAAATGGTCGCCAGGTTGTTTTAAAGGTAAATGATCGGGGTCCTTTCAAGCCGGGTCGTGTGATTGATGTCAGCACGGTGGCCGCTAAAAAACTTGGTTTTTATAAAAAGGGTGTTACACGTGTGCGTGTTGAAACGCTTGTGGGGCGCAGCCTGTCTTTAAAAGAAAACCGCAAACGGTGCCCCAAAGGACGCTGCTAATCACATTTTTACTGCCTTGAGCGTTCTTTAAGGACGATCAAGCATTTGGGCGCACGTGCCAAGCGCCACTGCTGCTGCTGTTTCAGCCCTTAAAATCAAGGTGCCCAAATGAACGGGCGTATGCACTTTGTTTTGCAAGGTTTTGTTGTCTTGTGCGCTCCATCCGCCTTCGGGCCCTAACAGAAGACCTATGTTAAGCAGCTGTTGAGTCTTTTGCAGTGCATGTGCTAAAGAACAGGGTGCTTTGGGGGCCAATAAAAAAAATTGCACTGTTTGAGGTGCTGTCTCTAGATGTCGCTTTAAAGGCAAAAGGGGGGAGAGCTTAGGTGGTGCAAGGCGCCATGACTGCTCGGTCGCCTCGATGGCCAGTTTTTGAAGGCGCTTTTCGTTAAGGTTTTTCACAACCGTTCTGTCACAAAGGCAGGGATGCAAATGGGTAACGCCTGCTTCTGTTGCTTTGGTGATCAGGTAAGAAAGAGGCTGTTGCTTTAAAGGAGAAAAGTAAAGGTGCCGCTCACCATGGCACACGGGGGCCTGTTGTGTTTGTAACTGCAGCGCAAAGGTCACAGTGTGGCGCGTTGCATGTGTGAGCTCTGCCTGCCATTCGCCGACCGTTTCGTTAAAAAGCAAAAACGCTTGTTGTGGTTTGCCGCGTAAGACATGTAACACATAGTGAGCTTGGTGTTGGTCCAAGACAATTTGTTTTGTGTCGCAAGACAGTTGGGGAACATAAAGGCGCATCATAGTGACTATTGTCCTGATTTTGACCTGCCCTGCAAGCTGTCCTTAAAAATTAAAGCGCCTGTTTTAAAACGAACTATTAACTATATTTTTGTCAAAAAAACATAGATAAGTTTATTTTATAGCTACACAAGGAAGTAAAAAAACATATAATGTTGTTTTTATTATTTAATTGTTGCAAAAATAGCATGAGAAGATTTTTTCTGATTGTTTTTTCAGTCAGCTGTTTGATGGTCAATCTTAGTTTTTCTGAACCCGGCCAACCAGGTGATGTGTCAAAAGCATTGCCTCGTACATTTCAAACAACTCACCATGGTTTTTATATGGGTCTTCAGGGCCTCTATAGTGTGTTGGTGTGCACGAAGGGGTCGCCCAAAACGGTGCAAGATAACAGTCTTTTTGCGAATCCGCATGGTTTTAGCAGTGGTTTGTTGCTGGGCGGTGGCTCTGTGTTCAGCGGCTTTTATGTGGGTAGCGAGGTTGCCTATGCCTTTGGGAATGTGTGTGCAAGTAAAACCTTATCGGGCGTGACGTGGCAGCAGGGGGGGCAGGCTGTCTCGGGTTCAGTCACAACGCATATGTCTTTAAAGCATTTTGTTGACTTTGCGCTTCATCTTGGGTGGACTTTAGGGCAGGGTGTTTTACCCTATTTATCGCTGGGGGGGCGCTACCTTTATTGCAAGCAGCAGATGGCTTTTGCGCCAAGAGGCACGACCAGCCACACAGATCACAAAACAAAGCATACCATCGCGCCGCGCTTAGGCATCGGTGTGCGTTGGAAGCATATAGAATCTGCTTTCTTTTTGGGTTTTGAAAGCGGCGTATCGTCTTTTAAGGCAGAGACATGTGCTGCTAAAAAGCGCGCTCATCAGTATGATGTGAAGTTTAAACTGGGATATCAATTCTAGTTTTGTGTTTTGTTGTCAATTTTCTGTGTGATCACTGTGATGGATTTTAAAGTGTTGGCTTGCGTTAAGAGCTTTTTCTTGAAAGGGGTTTGAAAAGAGTGTGATATTTTTGCAACACGTTTTAGTTGAAAAAAGATTTTTTTCAAACACATAAAAAAAATGTTTTTGCAAGTCGTCTGATAAAAAACTGTCTTTTTTTGACTTTTAGTGTTGTTTGTTTGGATAAGACGTTTTAATGGGGTTATTAGACAGTAATAAAACAAGAGTTATTTGGTTATGAAGAAGTTATTATTAGCCCCTGCCCTTTTGGCGTTGGCGGCAGCCCCTGTTATGGCAGATGAAGCACAAGATACGGCGCCAGAGCCCGTTGAGTATGAGGCACAAGACACCGGCTCAAAAGGTGGTTTTTACGGCGGTTTGCAAGCCATGTACGCCATGCAATGGCTCAAAAAAGGCAATACTAAGCAGAATCTAGCACGGCAGCACATGGCTGACCCCAAAGGCTTCGGTGGTGGTCTGTTTCTAGGTTATGGACACATCTTTAACCGTTTTTACCTTGGTGGTGAGTTGGCCTATGCTTATGGTGCGGTCAATGCTAAAAAATCCTCAACTCTCCGAGGCATTCCAGGGGAGATAAAAACACAGCTGCAGCACTTTGCTGATGTTGCCATTCACCCTGGTGTTGTGTTGCCTCACGGCTTTACACCTTATGGTATTCTGGGTTTGCGTTATGTGCGTGGCAAGGTGGATATTAAGACGCCTGTCGATAATGCATCGTTTAAGGCGCATGGCATTGGCCCCCGTTTAGGTTTGGGTTGCAAATGGAAGCCAAGTGCTTCGCCTTTCTTTGTGGGTGTTGAGGCTGCATGGTCTTCTATTGAAATGAAGGCTAAAGGGCATGAGGACGCTAACGGCCTTAAAACCAACAATATGGACGTCAAAGTAAAAGTGGGTTACCAGTTTTAACGCACAATCAACGAAAGCGCCTTTAAAAGGGCGCTTTTGACGGTCTTTTCAGAGGGTGCCTCAATAGTAAGACGCAAAACGGGCTCAGTGCCCGAGCGTCTTAAAAAGAGGCGCCCTTTTTTTATGCATTGCTGCAGCTGCTCTTGCAGCATTTGTGAAGGGGTCAAAGCTTCCTGACGCACGTGTTGCAGAGGAATGTTCTCGATATGTTGTGGATAGGGCACAAAGCAAGGCAAGGGGGGGGCTTTGTTTTGTTGCCATGCCCGCAGCACCGCAAGCGCGGCCAAAAGCCCATCGCCCGTTTGGCTGTAACGCTTTAAGATAAGGTGTCCCGATGCTTCACCCCCTAAAAGCGCGCCCTTTTCCTCCATCGCGCCTGCCACAGCTTTGTCACCTACGTTTGTGCGCACCAATGTGATGTGGTGTTGGGCCAGGGTTTCTTCCATGGCTTGGTTGGCCATAATGGTTGAGACAACACAGGGTGGCGTTAGCTTGGATTCTGCAAGTGCTAAAAAGGTGAGCAATTGATCGCCGTTCAGCAGTGTGCCATCTTTTTTGCAAAAAAGCACACGGTCGCCGTCGCCATCAAAGGCAATGCCAAAGTCGGCGCCAACAGATTTGGTTGCATCTTGTAGTGCCTTGGGGTGTGTTGAGCCGCAGGCTTGATTAATGTTGTGGCCATCCGCAGATGTGGCAAGCGGTGTGACTTTGGCGCCAAAAGATTTAAGAAGGCGCGGGGCTATTTGGTACATAGCGCCATGAGCGCAGTCAACCACAAGATGCAGGTTTTTAAGATTAAGTCCTGCAAAAAGAGATCGAAGATGTGCTTCATAACCGGACTCTTCAAAAAAAGATTGCGCCATCACAGAGGCCGTTTCTGCAAGGTGTGGGGCGGTGGTGTAAAGATCCAGAATCCTTTGCTCATCTGCTAAAGCAAGCTTTGCGCCGCCCTCTTTAAAAATCTTGATGCCATTGTCGTGTGCTGGGTTGTGCGAGGCTGAAATCATGACGCCGCCCAATGCGTTTTGTACGACAATATCGTGCACAAGGGCAGGTGTTGGCAGAATGCTCAGTAAGCCAAATGGTAAATCGTGTGCCTTAAAGGCTTTTGTCAGAATATTTTCAATCAAGGGGCCTGAAGCCCGGGTGTCCCTTGCGATAAGCATTTTTTTTCTGTTGGGCGCGGCTTTTTGCGCAAAAAAAGAAGCAAGCGCATCAGCAAAAGATTTAAGGGTTTCATCATCAAACGGCGGCACACCAAAGCGTCCACGCAAGCCATCTGTTCCAAATTGAAAGGGGGCCTTGCGTGTTGTGGGGCTAGCTTCGGATGGCATGATAAGCTTTTTCAAGGTGTGGAAAAAAATCAGGAGACGCTGCCAAAAGATGTGTTTTTGTTTGCGTATCTAAGGCTATACCTTCTTTTTGAGGCGCTGGGGACAGAGTTTTAGAAAGGCCGCGTGCTTCTTCTACCAAGCACAAACCAGCGGCAATGTCCCAAGGGGCCAGGCCATAGCCCCAAAAACCATCAAGGCGTCCAGCCGCCAGATAAGCTAAATCAAGGGCTGCCGAGCCCGAGACACGCGTTGTAAAAAGAGATGCTGTTTTTTTGTCTTCATACGCCACAGAGCGTGTGTGGCTAAGGCCTAAAATCTGCAGTCCTTGTGGAGAGGGGCCTCTGACACGCAGGCGTCTTTTATTCATAAAAGCGCCTTTGCCGGCCGAAGCCCAAAACACCTCGTCACGAATGGGATCAAAAATCACACCGGCTATGGGTGTTTCTTTTTTTAAAAGACCAATTGAAAGGCAAAAGTGCGGTAAGCCGTGTAAAAAGTTAAGTGTGCCGTCCAGTGGGTCAACCACAAAGGTCATGTCTTGCGCGCCTTCGATATATCCGCCTTCTTCAAGCAACAGACCAAAGTCAGGAAAAGCTTTTTGCAGCGTTTGCCTGATGATTTTCTCGGCACGCTGATCGGCCACAGAGACAAAGTCTTTTGCTCCCTTGCGAGAAATGGCCAAATTTTCAACCTCACCAAAATCACGCAACAGGTTTTTAGCAGCCTTAAAGGCAGCGTGCGCCATAATGTTTACAAAAGGGCATTTAGTGCCAAGTGCTCTATAAGACATAACAAACCTTTTGCGGGTGAACGGTCCCAAAGCGTTGTGTGCCTTGTGCTAACAAAAAGTGTGCCTGTTGAGTCAGTTTATTTGGCGCGTTCAACATAGGTGCCCTCTTCAGTGTTGACCACAACACGTACACCCGAGTCAATGTGGGGTGGCACCATAATTTTTTTGCCGTTCGAGAGAATGGCGGGCTTAAAAGAGGCCGAGGCCGTTTGTCCCTTCACCACGGGGTCTGCTTCCACAATTTCAAGAATCACCGTTTTGGGAAGCTTGATATCAATTGGTTTGCCATCACATGTGCAAATAGAAACTTCCATGTTTTCCTGCAGAAAAACATAGCCATCCCCCAGCAGGGCTTTGGGTAAAGTTGTTTGCTCGTAAGTGGTTGTGTGCATAAAAACCAAGGCATCGTTTTCTTCAAACAAAAACTGATATTGCGCCTCTTCAGTATGGGCGCGCTCGACCGTTTCATCTGCTCTAAAACGCGTGTTCGATTTGGTGCCAGTTTGCAGATCCTTTAGCTCGGCCTGCATGTAAGCGCCACCTTTTCCTGGTTTGACGTGCTCTGTTTTGACTGTTTTCCACAATCTGCTGTTGTGGTAGATGACGTAACCTACCCTTAACTCGTTACCATTAATCTTCACGTTTACCTTGCCTATGTTTTGGTAGCGGAGGAGGGACTCGAACCCCCGACACGCGGATTATGATTCCGCTGCTCTAACCAACTGAGCTACTCCGCCGCACTTTGATTAATTTTCATTGCTTTGCCGTTGTGTGTCAACCGCTGTGTTTGATTGCTTTGTTTTGCTGTCTTCGTTTAATCGTTATTTTTTTTATGTCTTATGCAATGATTATCATGCTACAATGCGGCAGGCATCATTGATTTTTTGAACTTTTAGACAAGGGCACTTGACATGCATACAGTGATTGGGCTTCAGGAAATGGCATTTGTCATCACTGCTGCGCTGATGGGTGGTTTGTTGCTTGACCGTCTTGGCCAGCCGGCGGTGATTGGCTATATCCTGGCGGGCGTCTTTTTGGGGCCGTCCGGCTTGGCTTATATTCAAGACGTTTCGATCATCCAGCTTTTCGCTGATTTTGGTGTGCTCATGGTGCTTTTTGTCGTTGGTATGAGCCTTGATTTGCAAAGCTTTAAACGTACCATGGGGTTGTCGCTGACTGCTTGCCTTGGGCAGATTACTGTCAGCTTGCTGCTGGCTTTCGGGTTGTCCTCTTTGTTGCATTGGCCTTTGGGATTCTCATTACTGCTTGGTTTTATTATTGCGCTTAGCAGCACGGCGGTGGCGGTTAAAATGCTTGAGGCCAGCCGTGATT
>JBAJNL010000027.1:0-19745 GCA_036881885.1 Holosporaceae bacterium | reverse complement strand
TGCCTTCTTTTATGCGCCTCAGAACCCCGCTCTTTTTGGTGAAATTCGTTTGAAACAACCAACCGTGGACCCGGCGGTTTGGTTGAAAAATCAGTGGTCTAAGATTCCTTTTGAAGGCACACTTCACTTAGAAGACGTTAGCAAACTGGATCCCTATTTGGTGAATGCGCTTTGTGCACTACCAGGTGTTAAAGTGCTTAAAATATCTGATAAGGATAAGTTGCCGCACTTGAGACGTGAGATCTGCGTGTCCTCTAACACTTTGGAGGATCTTATTTTAGAAAACATGGCGTTGAATAGCTCCTCTTTTGGCTTGTGCGATCAACTCACGTCAGTCATCTTAAAAAATGTAAGGTTGGGGGGTGACTCTTTCAAGGGCTGTCAACCCTTAGCAAACCTACAAAAACTCTGCTTAGAGGCATGTAACGTGGATGAAGCAGTGATGTCATGGATTGGCAGACAGTTTTCATTGACAGATCTTGTGTTAAGAGGCGTACTGCCATCTGGTGGTGTGGGGCCATTTGAATGCTTAAAAAACCTGTCTCATTTGAAGCATTTAGAGCTTATTGACAGCCATTTGAAGCCAAAGGATTTAAAAGTCATCAGGCACTTAAAACAGCTTTGTCAATTCATAACGACAGGTGTCGTTTTGGATAGAGATATCATAGAAGCGATCGTGCAAAATAGTCAGTTTTATAGGCTTGTGTTGGTGGCTTCTGGCCTGACGGGCCAAAACATTGCGCCGTTGCAACAGGCTGTGTCCGACGGCAAACTGCCCCGTCTGAAAACGCTTTCTTTAGCGGGCAACAAATTGTGTGCAGAGGACGTGAGGTTTATCGAGAAGATGCCCCAGTTAACATACTTGTCTTTGAACGATGTTGTACAAGGGTACAGGCTGTTGCCACTTTTGAATCACCGCCATCTTCTTGAGTGTAGTTTGTCGAACACAGGGCTTATCCTGGAAGACATTCAGTTGCTATGCCAGGGCATCAAAAAGCATCCTTTGCCCACAAAAGTTCGGAAACTTAATCTGGGGGACAACCCTCTTCAAATGTCTGCACTGGATGTACTGCTCCAGTTGTGGCATTCAACTGGATTTAATGGAGGTATCACTGTAGGCAATGTACTGATCGCCAGCAAAGAGGCAGATGCTATAAACAAGAAGTGTCAAGCACAGATTTCTGACGCCAAAAAACAAGGTCGCACACTGCAGCCGTTTACCGTTTCAGCTGGTTATTGGCCCCCCCAGCGTTTGGATCAGGTGAACTGTGTGATGCAAAATGGCACTGTAGTGCGCAAGCCATCGGCACCAACGGCGTTTGTGACAACCCCAAGCGTTGCTGTGGCCGAGGCCGCCCAAGCACCAGACGCCGCCGGCCCTGCGCCCATGGATGTGGATGAAGCGACGGCTGCCTAATTGGCGGCTCTGAAGCGCCTGTGCAAAAGGTTGCTCTTGCCTCAAACAACCTCAAAGAGTGATCTTTTTTGTTTTTAAGTTAAGCTAAAACATTGATAAAATTTGTTTTTTAAGTTAACAACTTATGAATACTTTGTTTTTATTGAAAATATGAGGGCAAGGAGATGCAAAAAAATCAATGTGGTTGTGTGGGCAACAAAACGTTATCGGCTGCTTTGTGGCTGTGTGCGTTACTTTTTTTACGCCCAGCTGCCTTTGCGGGTGACAGCAAAAAAACGCTGCCTGATGTGATTCCGCCCTCTTTAGCACGGGCGAACACAAGTTTGACCCCTTTTGATCCTTCAACCTCGCCGCCCCTTAAGCGCTCGGCAGAGGATGAGGTGCGCTGCAAACAGTCGGATCAAACGATTGAGCATTTTTCCATGGTGCAAATTGAGCTTCCCCGTGCAGAGAAAAAGCAAAAACTTTTTCCACCACAAAAAGATTTTTCGGAAACCATGTGGTTTTTAAGTGTGCTGCGTCATGCCGATAAGTATACAAAAGCAATGGTTGAGCAATTGGAAGCACAGCAGGCGGTTCCTGATTTTATAAAGCGTATGCTTCATCGTCTAACTTTTGATGTGTGGCAACCAACGTTGTTGCGTGAATATAAAGAAGGGGTGGATGATCGCGTGGCTTTTGCAACAGAATATGCTGTTGAAAGAAAAGAGGGAAGGTTGGAAGTGCTGGAAAACGTTTTTGCATTAGTCGCAAGCGGCACGCTTGATCGACAGATTGTACAAGAAAATTTTAATCTAAGCAGCAATGAAATGTGTCTTCTTGAAGAGCAACTTGCAGGTGTTTCATTAGAAAATAATTCAGATGTTGAGGCGAAAACACCCTTGAACAAGAAGCCTGCCGCTATCGGTGATGGCAACTCTTAAAGTATACAATGGCGCGTGCAGATGAAGGCTTTGGCACGTGTGTTTGTGTGCTTCTGAAGAAAAACCATGATTGCCTGCTTGATCTCTTAAAGCGTGAAGGCATTGATCTGTGAAAGAGTCAGCTCTGCGCATATTTTTGCCGAAAAAATATATTTTTTAACCAATTTCTTACCGGGGGGGTAAAAATAATAGATAAAACAGTAGATTGAGTGGTTTTGATGATGAGATATATGTTTTGTTGCGTGGCAGCCCTTGCTGCGTTTTATGCCCCTATGTTGTCGGCTTCTCACAGTGGCGATTACCCGGCGCCCCATGTGGTCAGCGATATAGAGCATTATGACATGACGGCGCACCCTGAAGGCGGCATTCAGTTCAATGAACAGGCGCAACAGGCCTTTAACGCCATTCATCAGGCGTTGCCTGCGCATTTAAAACCTCACTTTGAGGCGTTGGCCAAGGCAGCAGATGATCATGCTGAAGCGATGCAAGCTGAAATGGAAGCACTAAAGGCACAGCATGTGGTCGATAAAGAAGCGCTTATCCAGGCACATCATGAGCGTACCCAAGAGTTGATTAACCAGCATCATGCAGAAACAATGCAGAGGCTCAATGATCATTATGCAGAAGTCACGCAACTGAATGCCCAGCATCAAGTGGCGATGCGTGATGTAGAGAAAGCACACAAGGCGTTTGTGCGTGAAGCGAACGATGCTTTGCAAAAAATGGACGACCTTGCTCCCTAAAGTGCGGCACAATTAAAAAAGGACAAGAGCAACGGTGCGCACGTTAAAACTATTTGTCGCACACCGCATCCCTTTGACGTGTGCAAAGGGAGATGTGCGAACAAAGTGCTGATTTTTTGTTCAAGATGATATCCATTAAGAATATTTTATTTTTTATCTTTTATAGATAAAGAAGAGGTGGAGCGTTGAGGGTTTCACACGGTAGATGGTTGATATGTTTGGTATGAAAAAAATTTTAGGTGTGGCCATGTGTGGTGCGTGGCTTTGTGCGATGGCGCTTTTTGCACAGACGGCTGATTTTAGCAAAGTTCCCTTGCGTGATGTGACAAATTGGTTACAAGTGAAGGGTGCGCTCAAGGCAAAGCCAGCGTCTATCAAGTCTTTGTCATTGGCTAATCGGGGCCTTCAAGACATTCCCGCGTGGGTTTTTGAAAAACTGCCCAATCTTGAAAACCTGAATGTGCAAGGAAATCAGCTGAAGGCGCTGCCCGCAAAGTTAAGCAAGTTGCGCAAACTGAAAGTGTTAGATGTGCGCAACAATCAGATTAGCGACGTTCATGGCAATATTGGGGCGTTGTCTAAGCTTGAGATACTGAAGCTGACAAAAAACAAGCTGAGTGCGCTGCCGGCATCTTTGTGGCGTTTGCCCAACCTTAAGGCATTGCATGTGTCGCTTAACTATCTTGATGCGTTGCCAGAAGATGTGCGCCGGCTTAAAAAGCTTGAATACCTTGGTTTGCAGGGTAATGAGCTGAAAGGCTTGCCCCAAGGCATTGGCGATTTGTCTCGCTTGAAAACGTTAAGCTTATCAGACAATCCGCTCACTTCGCTGCCGCCAGATGTTATGAAACTGAGGCAACAGATTCAAAGTTTTGGTTTGAAAGATGTGCCTTCTTTACGCTATAAGGATGGCGATGGCTCTTTAGGCAAAGCCAGCTTAAAGCATTTTTTTGGTGATCGGTTGAAGATTTAAAAAAACAACATCCAAGGCGCACCCCAGCTGCAGAGGTTTTATGGTTAGTTTGATGCTTCAAAGGTTTGCCGTTTTTTTGTGTGCTGCAGCTTTGTGGCGCTTAACTGTTACGGCATAGAGCTTGATTTTTTGTTTAACACGACCACTGATGTTACCAACTGGCAACAGGTTGAGGCCTATCTGCGCGACAGACAGATAGACCCTGATCATGTGACCAAGATTGATTTTGAGGGGCATAACCTGACACACATTCCACATTGGGTTTTTGAGAAAACAAAAAATGTGAAAGTACTTGACCTCACTCGTAATCGCTTAACCGCTTTGCCCGATAAACTAAGCCAGTTGCGCGACCTTGAAGTTTTGACTGCGCCACAAAATCAAATAAGCGTGGTAGACCCCGCCATTAGCCAGCTGACAAACCTTAAGGAGCTTCATCTCGGCCATAACAAATTAACCGATTTGCCCACAACCATTGGTGACATAGGCTCTCTTCAATGTTTGTTCTTAGAAAACAACGATTTTGTGTTGCTTCCTGGCAGTATCCGCAATCTTGCATCGCACTTGCAACACCTCAATCTAAGCAACAACCCTTTGGGGATGAAAAACGAAGGCAGTGCGGTGGGCCAAGCAACCTTGATGCAAACGTTTGGGGTGAGGATTTATTTTTAAATGTTTTATTGTTAAACAGGCGGGCGTCATGCCTTAGGCAACGCCCTGTTGCAGCAACTTTTTATAAGGTTTCAGCTGCCTTTTAAGGTAACGATGTAAGGGCTTGGGGATGGTGGGTTTTTGCTCTTTCGGGTTGATCTTGTCGATACCGCTCTTTTCTAGCTGGTCATAAGGCAAGAGGCGTTGCTGTCGGTTGCGGTTCATCGTCACCCCCAAGGGCCAAGGACAGGTGACAAAAAGTGCTTTGAAGGGACGTCATCACACCAAGGCAAAAAATCAGCACTATCATCATTCTTTTTAAGTATAAAAAAGCTTGCAACGGGTTGCATTAGGCTTGGGATGTCTTAAGGCACGCGTTTCAAGGCAAAAAAAAGAGGCCGATCACCTCGGCCCCTTTTAGGTTTGTCTTACTGTGTTGTTGATGGTTTTGGGAAAAAAAGCTCCTCTCCACCAACCTTAAGGTTTACGTGTGTTGTGTTGAGATCCTTTAGTTGCTCTTCAATCGACACCCATTGGCTTTTGATCGCTGCTTTTCGCTTGTTTAGCTCTTCGGCTTTATTTTTTTTTGTATTCCATTGAAAAAATAAGTTTTTTCTTTCATTCTCAAGCTCCGTTGGCGAAGAAATACCTTGGTCGAAAGAGCATGGTAGAATGAAGAATTATTTTTCGCAGCTTTTGTCTAAAAGACGCTGCTTTAAACATAAAAAAGCTCATATTTTATTTTTAAATGATGTAAAAAAGAATGTGTGATGTAAGAAATTGTCTTTATATTGTCACTATTCTTGTTCAAATAAATATTGCGTTTTGGTTTGTTGCCAAACTTGCTTTTAAGCCTCTTTTTGCGACAAAAAGGTTTGCAGGCTTTGTTGCATGTGTTGGTGAGCAGCCGCGCGTGGCGCGCCCTGATGGGTGCCGGCATCAAGGGGAGGCATCTCGTCAAACAGTCCAATGGCCCATGCAATGGGTGCAAGCTCGGCCAGTGTGTCCATGTTTGTTTTAAAGACGCCCTTTTTAATGTTGTCTGCAAAGGCAGCTGGATTTTTGCCATGTGCTGCCTCAAGAGCTTGCACATTGCGAATGATGGCAAGAATGCTTCCTTTGCGGCCCTTAACGCCACGAATGGTGCGGCTGTCCAGACCATCTTTTAAAATAGAAGCGGGCGTGATGCCTTTCAATTGTGATGCGGTCTGTGCAGCGGTAATAAGCTTGTTAACACCTTCAAGGTGCGCGCTGTTGTCTTGCACGTTGTGATGCTGCGCGTGCAAAACGCCCAAGATTTGACAGCTTAAGGGCGCATTGGGTGCACGTAGAATGTGCGGCGGATAAAGCTCAAAAAAATCAATGGCGCTTAAAGAGGGTATAAGGTCAGCCAACGCATTGACGTGTCCCAAAACTTTAGCAGAAGGCTGACGTAAAACGGACTGTTTTGTTTTTTGCAAGACTTCTTTGCGGATGCCGCGCATGTTGGCCATGCTGGCAGCGACCGAGCCTTTGCGTACCTTAACGCCACGCACAAGTGTAAAGTTGTCGCCCGCTTTAAAAACGCTTTGTGGGGTGGTTGGCGCTTTGGGGGAGGTCGCCGCAGATGCCCGTACGCCTGCCACCGATAGGGTGCAGAAAATAAAAGAAAAAATGTATGTGCGATGTGTCATGGTGTCCTATCCCCAAACTTTGTTCACCACGGCGTTGAAAGTGCCGTGGTGTCTTGATACCCTTTAATACACGCACATCTTATTGAAAAAAAACGCTTTGTCAAATGTTTTTTCTGTGTGTCAAAGCGGTGCGGGGGCCACGGTCTACGCCTTTAAAGGGTGGCTGTGCACGTTGTGCATGCCAAAGTCTGGGCGCACATTCTGTAACAAAGAGGCAGGCAGATCAGCGCGCCTTACATACATTGTTTGCGAAGACTGTGCGTTGCGGCTTAAAATGATGTGCTTTAAAGATGGTAGATTGCCTTTGATGTCAAGCGATGGCAGCACTGTGTCTTGCACATAGTGTTTGCGATCAAAGGGTGTTCCTGTTGCCTCATGAACCCATGCGCCGTTTTTGTCTGTGTCAAACTGTTGAAGCGTGGGATCCACCCAATAAAGCACACGTAACGTCTCTAAGCCCTCTAGGTGTAGGGGCGGTGTGTTTGAAATTTTTTGTACACGCAGCATCTCTAAAGCGCTTAAGCCTTGGATGTGGCGCAAGTGGTTACAGTGATGAACGCTCAATACACTGATGCGATTTAAAACTTCTGCAGTTTCGGGTTGATCTGGTGACAGGGTTTCAATGGCCATGCAGTGATAGAGGTGGACTTCTCGCAGCTTTGGCAGGTCAAGTGTGTCACCTTGAAACGGCAGCAAAAAGGGGCTGGTGTGTCCTTTGACGTGCATTGTATGCAGCTTGGGCAGGTTTGATAAATCTTCAAGAGGTAGGTTGTGCGCTTCTGTTTCTTGCGCGCATGCTTCACGCAAGATCTCGTCTGTGGTGATGCCAAGGCGCAGTTCTTCAAGTTTGAGAAGATGACTGAGGCCTGGAAGAGGGCACCACCCCAAAGAAAGTAAACGCAAACTGGGTAAGTCTTTCACAGATTTAAGTGCAGGTGGTGCGTTAACGGTGATGGACTGGGCGTTTTCTAAATGGCTGATTTCTGTTAAGTCGGTCATGTTGTTCCAGTGAAAGCGCTTTAGGTATGAGTCATTTGACAGTTTTTTCATATCAGCATAAAGAAGAGCCATCTCCATATCGTCACGGTGTTTTTCCCACAGTACTGTGTCTTTTGCCGAGAGATGAGCGGAAGCGGTTGGGGCATGTGAGGTTTCTTCTTCATCATCGCTGTCAAAAGCCCAAACGTCAGTCAGGCAACTACCTGCCAAAAAGACAGAAAACACAAGGAAGAAAGTCAAAGAGTTTATTTTATTTTTCATATAAAAAGTCTTGTTTTGTGACATATTATGTTCAAAATAATTAAAATAATAAACAAAATCAATATGTTTTCTATTATTCGACTTTTTATTTGTAAAAAATTGCCTTTTAAAAAGGAAACTTATCCGTTTTATGCTGTGGAGCTTTTTTGACAGTGAGTTTGCGTTGCAGTGGGTATGATTTTTTTGTCAATCACTTTGGTGACGCAGGCATCTGACCACACATTAAGGGCGGTCTCGACCATGTCGATCAGGCCATAAAAGGGCAAGATCAAACCTAAAAGACCGATGGGCTGGTGCATGCTGGTCAACAACGAGGCCGAAAGAAAAAAGCAGCCCATGGGCACACCAGCGTTGCCGATTGCCGCGATGGTGGCAATTAAAATCCACGTAATCATGGTGGCAAAGCTGATCTCGACGCCATTATTTTGCATCACATAAAGGGCAGAGACGTCAATGACATGGCGCAAAAAAGACTACAAAAGCACACCCAACTCTGCCAGCGCTTCAGCGCCTTGTGTGACAAAATCTTCTTCGGTAACAACTTCTGACGCTTCTTTGATGTCGTTATAGATATTAAGCAAGGTGTTTCTCACAAGGGGCGCATAAGAGGAAGAGCTTGCGGCATCGTGCACGGCCCACCCCACACCGGGCTCGGTTGTGGGGTTATAATAAAAGGGAAGGGTGTGGGATGTTTCGCTTTGAAAAAAAGTTTTGATGTAATGTGCAATGATTTCGTGTATGTCTTCGCCCTCGATTGTTGCATCGCTGTGATAAATGACGACCGAGTTATGTTTTGCCATTTCACGTTTAGTATAAGGCAAACCAAGCAAGCCTTTAAATTCTAAAGTCTCTCTTTTAAGAGGCAGATTTCCTGGTTTTTTAAGGTGGTCGTGAAAGGCGTGCAAAAATTGCTCGGTGCTTTTTTGCGAATGAAATTTGATGATCGTTCTGCGGTGTATGTTGGCTTGCGGCGTTACAACCTTATCAAGGTAATCTCCGTGCACAAGACCTTCTTCTTCAAGAAAGGGCCAATTTTGCATTGTAAAGCCTGCTTCTTCAAGTTTTGAAAGCGTGCTTGTTTCAAGGTCGTGTTTGAAGTAGCGCTTCGCGTAGGCTTTGCCGGGTGTTTGTAATAAGTTGTTTAGCGCCACAGTTGGATCAGATTCAACGTCTTCTAAAATGTGATAAGCGGCTGAAAGGCCGTTTTGCACATCTTGTGTATGCAGGGCCGCAGTGTGGTGCATAATCTCAGGTATAGCGGGGGCCATCCTTTTTTTGACCCGCCAGTAAGCTGCCGCCCCCACAAAACTAAGCGCGGTGCTTACACCACCAACGATTTTGGCTGTCAAAGCCGCATTGCTGCTGCGTTGTGTGTTGCTGATGGCGTTTGAAAACAAGTTCACGTTGGCGATCATAACCGACATCCAAGGTGTTTTGATCTGTTCAAAAGTTTGACTGCCAAGAAAAAGTTCTGTCTGATCAGTTGTGGCGACAAACGTCAAAAGTGCTGTATGCCATGGCTCAATAACATTGTGAGACTCTTGCTTTTCAATGCGTCTTTCAGCCACAAGGTCGTCATTCAGCGTGGTGGATTGGGTGGTCGTGGTGGTTGTCGTTTGGCTTTCATTGTATCGCCTGCGCATTGCTCGCCAAAAGCGTCTGCCTAGCTCAAGGTCTCCCACCCTGGGAATGTATTGACGTTTTTTGCGCCCTTTTTTTGTAAGCGATTTTTTGATGCTCACTTGATGATGATTCACTTTGACAGCAAAGCTGTATTCCAAAGGCTGTGCACGTGCGATGTCGTGTCTAAAGTTAAGGGTTAGCGAATAGCCTTGTCCTTTTTGTGTGGTCACCACTGTTGTCACGTTTGACCCCTCTAAAGTCAGCGTGTTCAGTATCAGTGCGTGTCCGCCATGGGGACCCTTTTGTTGGCGCACCTGCGGATGCCCTTGAGGGAGCCAATCGATCAAAGCATCGTTATGCTGAATAAAGCGTGGGTTTTCAATTTTTTGCATTTTGATCGCACGATCAATGGCGTCTGCCGTGCCCGAGTTGATAGCATGCTGTACATAATACTGATTGTGTTGGCGACTCAGTCCAACAAGCATTCTGTAAGCGCTTTCTAACTCTGAGTGAGGATAAATATTCAAAATGGTGTTATAAAGCCGCTGAATTTCAGCGGTAATGTAAGTGCGCTGCTGGGTTAGGTTTTGACCCGAGAGCGCGATGGAGTGTTCGCCGATTTTTTCAAAATCCATGACCTCAAGCAGCCTGTTATCAAAAATATCAGGGCGATGAACCAAAGGTTGTGCTGCCATGACCGCTTTCCAGGGCAAGCATGATTGAAAAAAGGCGGTCACAAGTGTGTCTGTGGCCCGCATCAGTGAAATCACTGGCAGCGCCAATAAAAGCTCGTACGAAGGTAGAAAGAGACGCTTTTCTGCTGCGTCAGTTTGTGCCACGGGCACAAGCGCTGTTTGCAGATTGGTTGTTGTGTTTGAAAAGTCACAAGGATCATTCTCCCATGCTTGGTGTAAAGACAGGGCACACAGACCAACAAAAGCACCCTTTATGCCATACCAAAAAAAGTCGGTTTCAGGATTGTTGCGGGTCCAAATCACTTGTGCTGCGCTTACCATGCGCTTACCTGCCATCCATGGGTTGTTCAGAAAAGCAAGCACGTGTCTTGCAGGCGTGACAATGCGGCTTACAAAAGGGCTTGTGGTCTCGTTGATATTAAAAAGCGCGCTTCCAACAGAGGGCACACAAGGTCCGGCACGTAAGGGTGTGGTGACGCTGCTAAAAGGTAACAACCAGAGGAGACAAAAAAAATATTTAAACCTGGGGAGCTCGTTACGTTGTGTTCTAAAATAGAGGAAACGCACTGAAATTTATCTATTTAATATATTTTTCTTTAAAATTTTTATCTATTTTTTATATATTGTGCAATAGAATGAACATCTTTTTTTCTTTTAATCCATGCTTGTGTCATGAGCCAAAGATTAATGATCAATTTTGAATTTAATGCACGTAAAGGTCTTTGATAAAAAAGGTTCGTGCGCGTGTCAGTTGTTATGGTATTGAGTTATTTTTTAAGGTGATACAGCGTTTTGTTTTAGCTGTAAAAGAGTGGTGTTTGCCAAAAGCGTTACTTGTGGCAAAAGATCGGCGTGATCACCATATTGTTTAACCATATGAACAAATTCAGCACAGGCAAAAAGAAGGCAAAGCTGTCCATCTTGTGTATTGAATAAAGTGGGGAAAGAGCGGCGTATGTTGTGCTGCGTTTCATCACTTTGTATAGAAAACGCATACAAAAAGGCTGGATCAAGATCTCGGGGTCCTTGGCCCCACGTTTCCCAATCAAGCATGGTGCCATTTTTTGTCAGGTTCGCCCAGTGCATATCGCCGTGAATTGTTGCCCAAGAGGTTATTTTTGTTGTCAAGGTTTGTTGCGGATAATAAGTGTTAAGGCGTTGTGTAATCAGTTCTTGGGTACAACTTATATATTTTGAGGATGCTTTTGAAAGATTCAATAGGCTGCGCGCAAGATCAGCAAAAAATGCTGGGGTCACGACGGCATCAGGTTGTAAAAGGATGTGGTTAGAAAAAGGAGAGCTTGGGATAAATGTCATCAAACACCCAACGTGGTATTGATCAATCCAATAAATGTGGTGGACAGTTGGTGCCTTAAGGAACAACCTATCTTTATCTTTTGTGCGTTGTATAAAGTCTTGACTTTCTTTGTGTGTTGCAAAAACAGAAAGTTGTGCCCAAAACTCTAGACCGTTAAGTAAAAAACGTTGTCCCTTGCTTTTTTGATGCCACCCATAAGCTGGTTGACCTAAAAGGCGCCCTTTTAAAGCATCTGTCCATTGTGCAAACCGATCATCAATCATTTGAAAGCTTGTTGTTTTAAACCCTAAAGGACAAATGCTAACGTGGGGAAAACTAAAAAGTCTAATGTGTTTTTAAGATCTTTGTTGGCGCTGATCCAGCTGTGGTTGCCGCATCAAAAGAATGTAAAGCACGGCAACAACGGCCAGGATGTAGCAGTAGAAAACATACGGCACAACGGCTAAAGGCGAAATCCCCGCGATTGTGCTTGCCAGCAAGATTTGTGCACCGTAAGGGATGAGCCCTTGAAAGACACAAGAAAAGATATCAAGCCATGCGGCACTATAGGCTGCAGGCACTTTATTTCTGCGTGCAATTTCGCGTGCAATCTCACCACTAAGGATAATGGCAATGGTGTTGTTTGCAAGTAAGATGTCAAAAAGGCTGACCAGTTTTGCAATTAGAAGCTGTGCCGTTTTAAAGCCAGAGTTTTTGCGATCAATCCACGATGAAAGATTGTCGGCGATTTTTTGTGTTAAATCTTTTCCCGAAAGTGCCGAAAGACCGCCTACCAAAAACGATAAGATCATAATTTCATTCATGTGAAGAAAGCCGGCGTTTAACGACTGGCTAAAGGTAAAAAGGCTGTGGCCATGTGCAATCCAACCAACGATGCCTGCGAACGCTGTGCTGGTAACAAGTGAAATAAAAACGTTAACGCCCGACAGTGCAAGTGTCATCAGCACGGCATAAGGTGTGATGAGAAGCAAAGAATATTCTTTGGTGGGAAGGGATGTGTGCGTGTTCGTCATAAAAAGCAAAATCAGTATCGTTGCAAACGAGGCAATGACCGCGACCTGTGCATTGATTTTAAGTTTTTGTTTCATGTTCGCTTGTTGCGATGTGACAGCCGCAATGGTCGTGTCCGAAATAAGCGAGAGGTTATCCCCAAAAGTGGCGCCACCGATCACTGTGCCAATGCTTAAGGCGATGGGTAAATCGGCTTGCGTGCTAAGCCCTAAGGCAATGGGTGCAATGGTTGCGATTGTGCCCATAGAGGTGCCAATCGATGTGGCCACAAAGGCCGAAATGATAAACAGGCTCACAAGTAGAAAATGTGAGGGAATCAAAGACATGGCAAAGTTCACTGTTGAATCGACGCTGCCAATGCATTTGGTGACCTCGCTAAAGGCGCCGGCAAGTAAATAAATTAAACACATGGTGATAATGTTGGGGTGGCGCACGCCATCTAAAAAGTCTGCCATTCTTTGGGCCGTGGTGCCCTTGTGTAAAAACCAGCCAAGGGCAATGGCAGGTATGATGGCCGTGATGGGTGATAGTTGATAAAAAGCATTTTGAATGCCTAAAAAGGTGCAGCACAAGCCGCTGCCCACAAAAATCAAGATAAAAGAAAGCATCGGTAAGATGCGAATAAGGTAATACATAACGTTTTCTCTTCACGCAAGGGATATGGATTGGGATAAGCAGCGCAGATGCGCCTTAATATTTAAAGGATAGAAAAGCCTGAAACAGGCATTCGCAGCGAAGGGATCGCTGCTTGCGGTATTGCAAAAGAGGTCACGCGGACAGAAGATTCTTTCAAAATCATGCGATCAACATACGTGTCTAAAAAGGATTGTGTCAAGCTCTTGGGTTGGCTGATGCTGTTTTAAATCAAAAAAATAAAATTATCAAAAAAATGAAGTGATTGTATGTTATTTCTTTTAATACAAATGATTAGGTGGAATTTTTGCCAATAAGTGACTGTTTCCTTATTCTAAGGATAGTTTCATTGGGGGTGGATATAGGTCATGAAAAAAATCACTTGTTTGTTATTGTGTGTGGGCCTTTTGAGTGCGGCAGACAAGGCTATGGGCAGAATGGCAACGCAGGATCCGACAACGCAAGAGGGTGCCCGGCTCGTTTTACCGCCTGCGATGGTATCTCTTTTCTCTGATCAAAAGCCAACGCTTACTCTAGAGCTGCCTGTCACTGTGTTGCCAGCCGAAGAAAAACCAGAAGAAGTTGAAAAAGATAAGCAAGTGAGTCAGCGTGAGGAAAAATTTAAAAAACAGCAAGAGAAAAGGCGGCAGAAAGCAGCACTGCTAGAAGCAAAAAGAGATTCAGTGTTTCGGACGACTTAAATGTCTAAAGGCAGTGCAAGGTATCTTATCAAAGGTCGCTAAAATAACGTTTTGGCAGATCTTTAAAGGTGGGCATTCAACCATTTGCGTGGCCTGTATGCCAAGCAAACGCGCCCTTTAAAGGCGCGTTCTTTTTTTAGTTCAGCCAAAGGTCTTTCCAGTCGGTTAACTGATTTTCTTGCGCTGTTGGCTCAATAGGAATTTCGTTTGTCAACTCAAGACATTGTAAGAATTGATTAATGGATGACCAATTAGATTTTGTGCCGTTAAGATCGTTCTGATCGATGAGGGATTGATTCATGTTTGTGGGTAAAACATCACCATCCTCTCTATACTTTACTAACAGCTCGTCCCCACGCTTTATCGGACAATCTGTCAACACAACTATCAAAGGAAAACGATTTTTAAGCTTGAGAAAAGCATAGATAACATTTATCTCTTGTCCTGGTTCGGGGGCGTTGATCAGATGCATGGGTGACAATTGCTTAAAAGGTGCATAAATAAAACAGTGTGGCCCATAATCGAGATCATAACGATAGCGACATCCTTGTGATTTGTTCTCTGAAAGCTCGTTCTCAAAATAACGGATGCAATCTTGTGGGCCTGCCATCTTGCGGCACTTTGTGTTTTTTACTCTGGTGTGTGCGTTTTGCTTATGCGCTGATAGCTTCTTTTCAATTGCTAGGAGCGTTTGCTTGTCAGACGGTGATGTCTCGCTGCGTTTTTTGGCAAGCGTTTTACAGTCTTTCGCCATTTCTGCAAATTCCTGACATGTCGCGCCGTGCCAGGCAAAGTGGTAAACGTGTGACGAATAGATGCCCAAAAGGGTTAGGTTATTTAAGGCACGCACTGTGCGAACGCCTCTTTGGCCGCGCAGTGCAACCCGCGGATCGCTTTCAGGGATGGTAAAAACCTCTAGATTTTCTTCAAACAGTGCTTTGGATGTGGTGGGATTCAGGTGATCGTCAATACACTGTGTGATTTTATCTGTGCCGCCAAGCATTGCGATCGCAAACGGTTGTCCATCTGGTAGAAAGCCTGCATCCATGTGAGTGAGTGCGATCTCTGGTTTTTGTTTTTCAATATCTTTTGCTGCTATTTGGCTTAAGCGACTTACCCTAAAATAGGTTTCATACGACCAAGGAAGATCATCAGGAGAAGCCTTGGCCCAAGAAATATTTAAAATAAGTAAAAATAAATATATAAAATAAATAAAAATATCCCATCAATGTTTTTTATAGAGTAAAAAATATATAAAAAATTTTACATTAATTATTTTATTTATACAAAAGAGTTATTTTTTATGAAAAAATTTTTACTTTTCATCTTTTTCTGCACGCCTTTTGCGTTTGCAGTGGATTCACAAGACGACTTTGACCGGCCCTTTAAAACAGAAATGGAGTCATTTCCCGCTGTGAACGCTGCTTATTTAGAAGCATGCAAGGGAGACTTTGGTGCGATCAATGCAGCGTATGAAAAACAGCCTGAGGAAGGCTGTGAAAAAAATGCTGTGGAGCAGTTTGCCGAAAAGGTCAAAGAAATATTATGTAAAGAGCTGGCACCTGCGCCATGCAAGGCCTTTGTACAAGCACTTGTTCAGAAATTTACCAATCAAGGCAGGTCAGAGCTTGAGCGCTTAGAATCGCAGAGTTCAGAAGCGTTGGTAAAATTCTTTGCAAAAAATCTTGTTTTTATGTCGCCAGAAAGTACATGGAGGGCTTATTTTCAAATAAAAAGAAAAGTTTTGGATGTTGAAAAAGTTTATGAGTCCTGCTGGTTAAGTTTTAAAAAAGCAGCAGAAGTAAAACAGGAAGAGATTGATTCTATAGCAGAAGAAGTCGCACAATTGAAACCCGATAATTGCTCCCCTGTAGAATACAGTGAAATCAGTGCGGTGATATCTAATTTTTTAGAAGCGACGAGAACGCGCTGTTCCGCAAGAGAAACAAATCTTTTTCCAATATGGGTTTTTGGCGGACCAGGTGTGGGCAAAAGCCATTGGACAAAAAAAGTTTACGAAAGCATCTGTAAAGAGGACGCTTTTTATGGCCACAAAGAGGTGTGTGCAGATCCAGACGTGTCAGATCACCTGAAGCAGGCACTACATCGTATGCTGCAAAACGGGAAAAGTGGTGGTGTTCTACTGTTAGATGGTTTAGATGAGGCTTTAGACAACAGCGAAACAATAAGGATACTTAATCAACAAAAATTTCTTTCATTTGACGGGATGGACATTGCTTTAAGACCTGTGTTGCTGATAATTGTTGACCCGTATGTACCGGTCAATCATGCAGTGGCGTCACTTTTTACCAAATTAAACCTCTTCTTTCTGAATCCTGTGCAATGTGAGAAGTTTGTTGATAACAAGTTAGCCTCTAAAATTTCTGAAAAACTCGATAAAAACAAAGATATGGAGCGGGTAAGGGCAGTTCCCCAATACGCTAGATCGTACAATTACCGTGGTGTAAACGGGCTGATTACGAGAAATCTTTGCATAAATGACTATCGCTCATTAGAGCGTTTCACGGATGCAGTTTTATATGAGTGGGAACAAGGTAACTCACTCGTCGATTGCTGGCCTTTGCCTAAAAAGAGACCTCAAAGCTTCAATGCTCCAAGCATGTATAACTAAGCCATCACACACAAAGGCCGTGCGCGGTGCTTAGGGGGCAAGCATCTGCGCGGGGTTGACCCATTTCTCAAAATCGTCGGCGCTGACGAGGTTGAGCTGGATGGCGGCCTCTTTCAGGGGCAGGTCATGCTCAAGGGCGTGCTTTGCAAGCAGGGCCGCTTTGTCATACCCAATGTGTGGTGTTAGCGCGGTGACCAGCATCAGCGCTTGCTTAAGGTTGGTGCCGATGGTTTTCTTGTTAAGAGTAAGGCCTTTGATGCAATGCTGTGTCACATTGTGCATGGCGCAACTTAGCAGCGAGATCATTTCAAGCAGACTGCCAATAATCAGTGGCTTCATCACATGAAGCTGCAGCTGGCCGTCAAAGCCGGCATGCATCAGGGCCGTTGCAAGGCCCTTCACCTTTACACACACCATCAAAAGCGATTCAATCTGCGTTGGATTCACCTTGCCTGGCATAATCGACGAGCCTGGCTCGTTAGCGGGCAAGATATATTCTTTAAAGCCGCATCGCGGACCCGATGCCAAAAGGCGCAAGTCGCTTCCCATTTTAAACAAGCTGCCTGCCAAGATTGAAAGCTCGCAGCCCAATGAAACCAGGTCATCATGCGTGGCCAATAACACAAACGGGTGGGGGTGAGGCGTAAAAGTCTCACCGGTTGCGTCACTTAAAAGCTGTGCAAACAGTTTAGCAAAGTCAGGGTGTGTATTGAGGCCCGTTCCAACCGCTGTGCCGCCTTGTGCTAGGGTGTAAAGGCGGCTGGTGGCTTGTTGCAGGCGCACTTTGGCCTGTTGCAATGTGCAAACAAAAGTGTGAAGCTCTTGGCCAACGGTTAAGGGCGCTGCATCTTGCAAGTGGGTGCGGCCCACTTTAATGACGTCTTTAAAAAGGTCAGCTTTGGCCGCAAGGGCTTCTTCAATCGTGGTAAGGGCCGGGAACAGCTTTTGTTTCATCGCTTCAATGGCCGCCAGGTGCATGACGGTGCCCATGGTGTCATTGCTTGATTGGCCAAGGTTC
Organism: Holosporaceae bacterium; assembly: GCA_036881885.1. Classification (GTDB taxonomy): domain Bacteria; phylum Pseudomonadota; class Alphaproteobacteria; order Holosporales; family Hepatobacteraceae; genus JBAJNL01. The sequence goes on along the minus strand of JBAJNL010000027.1, from coordinate 2,477 downwards.
ACATGGTCATTGGGATGAATGGGCTTCTTTGTGCCCAGTGCCTGGCCCAGCGACAGGTTGGCTTGGTTGGCAATGACTTCATTCACGTTCATATGTGTGGCGGTGCCTGAGCCGGTCTGCCAAATGGGAAGCGGAAAATGGGCATCAAGCGCGCCCGATTGCACAGCCTTTGCAGCGTCTATAATGGCGTCAGCATGCTTGGGGTCAAGGCGCTTAAGCGATTTGTTGGCGTGGGCTGCAAGCTGTTTGACCAGACCAAACGCATGAATAATCTCACAAGGCATGGTTTGGCCTTGAAACGAAAAGAAAGACAGTGCCCGCGCGGTGCTGGCGCCCCACAAGGCATCGCAAGGAATGGCGACGGCGCCAAGGCTGTCTTCTTCGTAACGCATTGTTTTTGTTGATGGGGTGTTTGTCATAACACATTCTTTTCTGTTAACGTGATAGGATAAAGGTATAAAATGCCCGTTTAAAAAACAACTTTTCAAGTGGCAGGCTTGCCTAAGGATTGCAAAGATGAACGCTCAAACGGATGGTTCGCTAAGATCAAAGGACAGGCAGAAAAACTAGGATTTGGCTTATGAGTGCGATTATTGTGATTCCTGCACGGTTGGGGTCGACGCGGTTAAAGAAAAAACCGCTGGCGCTTTTAAATAACAAACCCCTTATTTTGCACGTGGCCGAGCGTGCCAGAGACGCCAACTTGGCCCCCGTTCTGATAGCCGTTGACAGCAAAGAGGTGAAATCTGTTGTTGAAAAAGCGGGCTTTGATGCTGTTTTGACGTCGCCCGACTTGCCTTCGGGCTCGGATCGCGTGTGGGCGGCTTTGTCAGCGTATGATCCGGCAGAACGTTTTGACACCATCATTAATCTGCAGGGTGATTTGCCCATTTTTGATGCTAAGGCCCTTACACCCTTGTGTCATTTATCGCCTGTTTTTGATATCCAAACCCTTGCGGTGCCTCTTTTAAAGGAAGAGTGCAATGATGCCAACACCGTTAAAGTGGTGTTAAAAACCGATGTGCATAACACAAACGCGTGCGAGGCGCTGCCGGTGGCCGATTTCAGACGTCAAATTGATTGCGGACACGCGCTTGAACGCCACTGGCACCACATTGGTGTTTATGCCTATGGACGTCATGTGCTAAAGCGTTTTGTGGCCTCTTTGCCCGCATCGCGTGAAGTGGCCGAGCGTTTAGAGCAATTGCGTGCCTTTGAGCTGGGATTGCGCATAGGTGTTTATCCCTTGCCACCATCAGTTTGGTTAAGCGTTGACACCGAAGCTGACCTTGAGAAAGCTCGCGCGCTTTTAAAAAACAAAGGCAAACAAGGCCGCAAAGCCAGCTAACCATCCTCATGCTGTGCGCTTTTTTTGTTTAAAATAGATGGCATTTAGCGTAACCTTCTGTTTACAGACATATTAAACGGAGGTTTTGAACACATGATAAGACTTTTTTTGATTGCAGGCTTAGCTTGGGTGGGATGTTGCAGTTTGTCTGCGAATGATTTTTTAGACCTTGAACATTTACACACCTTAGCCCAAACAACGAATCCTGACCTTAAAAAGCCGATGGTGTTGTCCTTAGACAATTCGGCTGATTGTACTGATTTAAGTTTTTCAATTTTAAGGCTTGGTTGGGCCACGTCTCAGGGGTTCCAACAAGAAGCGTATGGCATTTATAAAGTGACAGAAGCGAACGTGCATCTGAGCTCTGCTCTTTTTGATTTGCCCATTGTGTGTGTTGAAGGCAATGCGTATCACGGCGCTATAGAGCTTTTAAGGAGTGTGCTAAGCTATGTTAACCCGTCAGGGGTGCAGGCAGTACGCTTAAGCTACATCTCCCAAAGGGACCTGGATAGCCTGCAAGATATCCTTGCCCTTTTTGAAGGGGAAGAAACGTGCACGGGGGCAGATCCTTATAAAGTCTTTAGCAAAAAGCGCTTATTTTAACTTTTATCGTCTGCTTGCATTGGCGGCGCATGGGTGAATTCTTCGTGAAGGGCGCATGCAGCTGCGTCGCACAACACCAAAACAGACTGCCCGGCGTTGTCGGTGACTTCTTCTTCCACAGCTTTGAGCTTGGTGGTTTGGTGCGTATAAAAAGCTAAAAGTGCCTTAAACGCCAGCGTGTTGCCCACTGTTTCAACCTCAAAAGTGTCGCCTTCACTTTGATGCTGAGACAGCGCGTTTTTAAGTGCCGCATGCTGCTGGGCAATAAAAGGATTGGTTGAAATAGCAATGATCTTTTTTGGCAAGGGTTTGCCTGCCTTTTTGAAAGAGGTGATCCAGGCTTCTAGGGTCGAGGCGGTTGTGGCGCGCTGACGGCCTTCGGGTGGCTGGCTGTATATAATCTGAATACGTGCTTTTGCGGCGTCAGTCAGGCGTGAGGTGGCAATAAGTAAGGGGACTAATTTGCCTTCATCTGTGATGTTGGCATACTTTTCTTGTTCGTTTAAGGGAAGCCCTTTAACCAGCT
>JBAJNL010000026.1:0-20039 GCA_036881885.1 Holosporaceae bacterium | reverse complement strand
TCTGTGCCTTGGCCGCTTTAGTTGCTGGTAAGTGGATCGCCGCAGGCTTCGCCTTCGCGATGACAAGGGGGGCTGCGCCTTTGCGATGACGGTCTAAAATGTCATTGCGAGGAGAAACTTTGTTTCGACGCGGCAATCCATGTGTGCCTTGGCCGCTTTAGTTGCTGGTAAGTGGATCGCCGCAGGCTTCGCCTTCGCGATGACGAGGGAGGCTGTAGCCGTTCAACATGACGGCTTAGGGACGATTAGGGGAAAGCGCCAAGCGAATACTTAAAAAATGCTTTATTGTCAAGTATTTATTGCTTGCATTGACTGTGATGTCGTTGTAGACGCAGCGCATCTGACAAAAAGAATAATGGGGATGCAGTGTATTTTGTTTCATCAAGAAAAGCGCACGGTTGGCATCATCCCTTTGCACAGAAAAAGAATGGTCTTTTTCTGTTTTGTATGCTATCTTTGGGCTTGAATAGTGTGTTGAGATAATGAGGCTATTGATGGAACCTGTGTCGGTTGTTTGCATGCGTTGGGGCACGTTGTACCCCCCCGTTTATGTGAATAAGCTTTACCAAATGGTCAAACGTCACTTAAAGCGACCTTTTACGTTTTACTGTGTGACCGATGACTCCACCGACCTTTTAAAAGAGGTTAAGGTGGTGCCGATGCCCGAAATCTATGTGTCTCCCGAGGACAAAGTGTGGGGCTGGCGCAAGCTTGGCGTTTTCTCACGTGAGATGCCTTTTAAGGGGCAGGTGCTCTTTTTAGACCTTGACCTTGTGATTCTTGACAGCATTGACAGCTTCTTTAACTTTAAGGGGCAGTTTATGATCATCGAGAACTGGTCGCAGCGTGGCCGCGGCATTGGTAACTCGTCGGTATTTTGCTTTGAAGCCGGCACCTGCCACAACGTTTTTGATACATATATGGAAAATCCGCAAGAGGTGATGCGCTCTTACATTAGCGAGCAGCTGTTTATTTCAAAAACCGTGGCGCCGGGCCTGTTGCATTTTTGGCCCGATGGCTGGTGTCAAAGCTTTAAGCGTCACTGTGTGCCGTCGCGCTTTTTGCGTTTTAAGCGTGTCAGCATGCCGTTGGATGCCAAAATTTTGGTGTTCCATGGTAACCCCAAGCCGCCTGATGTGATTGCCGGCAAGTGGCCCGGCTGCTGGCCGCCTTTGATGCGCAAAATCAGCTGGCTTGAAAACTATTGGGGCGCCGCGCCACCTTTGGACAGCCGCCGCAAGGTGGCCTAAAAAAAGGCTTCAAAAAACGCTTTCAAGTGGCGACCTAAAATGTCCGCGTGTACCTTTTAAGGTAAACCTTATCGCCAAATTTTTCGTGTAATTGTTTATGCATGTGCGATGACAACGCATCGTTAAAGCCAAGCTGCAGCACCTCAAGGCGTCCAGCCAATGCCAACAGCGGCGCCACCTGTGCGTCATGTAAGGCGCAGCAGTTAAGGCGTAACACTTTTATGTTGGGCATTGAACAGATAACCGACGCAAAAGATGTACCAAGGTGTTGACTACTGCCTAAGTCAAGCACACGCACCGGTTGATCGCGCAACGCCTCAAGCGTCACAAGGTGACTGCCAGAAAGCACCAAGGTGTCTAACGTTTCAAGGGGCAACAGCGCCAATCCTGCGTCATCTATCTTGCAAGCGCTCAAACGCAGCGTGTGCAACGCTGACAGCTGGTGTAGCAAATCTGCTGTCATGCTGCCGGTGTATTTAAATTCTGTCATGCGATGATTGTGGCTCATGAGGTGCACAAGAAGATCAGCGTGTGACGCGTTGGTGCCATCAAAACGTAACGGATAGGAACATTCAAGGGTACGCAGGTTGCGCAGTGTCTTCAGTGGCGCCAAATCAGGTGCGTTCAAATGGCGCAGTCGCAATGTGTGCAGATTGGCATACTGTTCGATGTTTTGAATGGTTTTAAACCCAGTATAAAAAAGCGTAAGAGAGGTCAGTTTGTGTGGAAGAGGCAGTTGAGGCAGCTGCCTTGTTGACATGGATTTCATCTCCAAAGTTTCGACGTTCACAAAGGGCTGCAGCAGCACTGTCGTCTCATCCGGCAAAGAAATCAGTTCCATCTTAAGTGCAACAGCCTGCGCGGCTTGTGCGAAAAGCGCCTCTCTTTCTTGGGCACACTGGGGGTTATCTGATTGCAGTTTTTCTAAAACGGCAGTATCTAAAATAAATGGTTCAGGGCATATCTTACGCGGTGCAGCTTGGGCCATGGGCGGCGTTGAAGCTGCGGGCACAGAGGGTGCAGGCATGAGCTGAGCCGCTAAAGGTGGCGACTGCTCTTGTGTGCTCTCTTGTGTGCCGTTTATTGCCGAAAGAGAAGCAACACCCGAACACAGCAACAAACTAAGAATGTATTGTGCGTGTTTCATCGATTTGACCATTTTTAGTAATATCAACTCTTTATACAGACAAATCGCCTTTTTGTCAAAAAAACAAAGGCATCACGTGCCCGTTGTGAGCATTGATCCAAAAGTGATGGCTTTTGCATTAAAGCTTGCCAGACTGCGTTAGCGGTTAATAAATTTTTGAAAGACAAGCGTTTATAACACACAAGCGTGATACAAGAAACGTTTTGCCACCACCTGCTTGCACTTTAGATGTAGTCATGCTTGTATAAAAGCACACAGCAAAAGATTGGGGTGTAGCCAAGCGGTAAGGCAGCGGTTTTTGGTACCGCCATGCGCAGGTTCGAATCCTGCCACCCCAGCCACTCTTCTTTTTGTCCTCAAAAGAGCACATGCTGCGTTTTGTGATTGTTTGATCACCGCAGCTGCCATCTCGCACGTTTAAAGTGTCTCTGGAGTGTCTGTTTTGCATGCAATTTCACACATCATTTTATTGACCAAGACCTGAGGTGGGTGGAGTATATGTCTTAAAGTAAGCACGCTTGGCAGACTAAAATACTTTATTTTTCTAAAAAAAATTTTATTTGGTATCACGTGAGTATAGAAATATCATTTTTTATCTGTTTATAAACAGAGTTATGCAAAATAGACTGAGCATGATGTGATCGTGCATCCATTTATCAAGGGAGTTATCTATATGAAACTAAACCGTCTTATTGCCACTGCCGGCGCCTTTTTGCTTGTGTGTGTTGGTGCAGCACATGTGACCAAAGCTGCATTGATGGAAGAATATCTTTTTGAATGCGCCCCAAAAATCACCAAAAATGCTGATGGAACACAGACAACTGAAGAACGCTCTTTAGACAACTATTTTCCAATAAAAGAAGATCGGTGTAAAAACACTTTGATCTTAGGATTAACTGCCAGCGCAGATCCTCAGAAAGCATTCAATGATGGCCAACGTCTACAAGGATTGTCTCCTGATGTCATAGTCACATCGGAGAAAGCGCTTCAAGTGAATCCTGACCTAGCAGGGCGTATCTCTCAAAGTTTTGGTCACCTCAATGGCATGACCCTCGCTTTTCTGCTTAAAGGAGATGCGGATCAAGAGGGCGATAAGATGACAGGTTGGCTTGTTTCTCAAGATGTTGCTGCAAGGGCGAAAGAAGCTATTGAAGAGCTAAAACAGGATGGATTTGAGAATCTGACAGTTCTGGCATCGCATTCACAACTGCGTGGCTCTAAACAACAAGGCGCTGTTCTTAACCTCACAGAAGAAATTACTGTCGGTGATACAGTTTATCCAAATTTACGCAAGGAGTTCGGCCTTTATGTTTTAAAAGACGACGAGCTTAACGACGTTAAAACGAAGGTAAACGATCAGCTAAAGGTAGATCCTACAAAGCTTTTGGAGGGCGCAAAAAAACAGGCAGCAGCACTAGACGGTGTAAGCAAAAAATAAAAGAAGCTTGTACTTTATCTTAATAACAGAGGTCCCCTTTGGGGGGCCTTTTTTTTATAACGGGCCAACAAAAGGTGGTGGCTAAGGCACACTGGATTGCTGCGTCGAAACTAAAGTTTCTCCTCGCAATTGTAGAGGTCAGATAATTCGTTGATAAAGTATCCTGTGCGATCCATCAGTGGCGCGCATCTTAGCGGCACCGGCTTAATAGTGGTCGCCGCAGTTTTTGATGCAAAGGCCGTAAGCTTTGTCTTGTGTGGCGTCAGGTTTACCGTGCGGCACTTTTTTCTTTTGCTTGCACCCTAAAACGCAGTGGTGATAGGTTTGCAGCGTGCGCAACTCGGGGTGGTCAAACGATGGGGTGGCGCGTGGATAAATGCCAAAAGGTCGCGCTTTGAGCAAAGCGCCACCGATAAAAGCCGCCGCCACAAGCAATGTGCCCACAATGTAATACTTTGTCACGGTGATTCTCTTTGCCTGTCTTTAGCCTTAAAAGGGGCTGATATTGTGTGAAATCACGTCCATGTCATCCGAAAGTTCGCCTTCCACAGCGCCAATGTCTTTGGCCAGGCCTTTGCTTTTGCCGGCCCAAAAACGCTTGGCGTTTTCATACATATGCTCGGTACCCGTTTTGATGTTGTCGGCCCAGTTATGGATATGTTCGCCTGCTTTGGTGAAAAGCTCACCCACTTTACGCCGCGCATGCTTAATGCCCTCGGTAAAGCCAGTAAACAAACCTTTTTGATGGCCACTTGCAAACCCCTTGGTGTGGCCGGCTCGATAGCCCTTTTGATAGGCATCTAAATGACTTTCATGAAGCGTGTGCGCCAACACCTCATGATCTTGAGGCGCCGTTTCTGCCGATGTGCCTTGCGCAGACGATAAAGAAGAAGGCAAACCAACGCCCGACACATCAATGGCTTGCATGTGTGACGTGTGAAGGCCAAAAATTAAAAGGCCAGCTGACACAAAAAGAATGCGTGTTTTCATGAGGGGTCTCCAAAAAATATCCTTTATAGATATTTTTTAGAAAATCATTGAAAAAACAGTTAAGTTGATTGTGATAAAAAGGCTGGCTCAAGCCGAGACAGTGTTTTTTCTGAAAGGGGCGCAAGGCCCTTGGCGGCTTGTTCATACACTTTGACACCGCCGCGTCCATAAAGGGCGGCGTCGCATCCAGCGTTTAAGGCTTGCTTGACGCGTTCGGTGGGTGACAGGTTTTGAACGGCGCCCATGTAAAGATCGTCGGTGATTAAAAAGCCTTGAAAGCCAATTTCTTTGCGGATGACCTCTTGAATCACAACGGGTGAAAAGGTTGCAGGCCGCGTTTTGTCAAGGGCAGTATAAAGGCAGTGCGCGGTCATGGCCCAAGGCGCTTTGGGGGCACATTGTTTAAAGGGCGCAAGGTGTGCCAGCAGCTCTTCTTTTGTCAGGGTAATGACAGGGCAGGTATCGTGCGAGTCAGTGTTGGCGGCGCCATGGCCGGGTAAATGTTTGATAACAGGTGTGACGCCTGCATCTTGCAGGCCGGAAAGGGCCGCAAGGCCCAACGCGCCGACGGTGGACGGGTTGTCTGAAAAAGCGCGGCTGCCGATAACATCATGGGCATCTTTGACGCACACATCTAAAAGGGGGGCGCAGTTCACGGTAAAACCAAGCGCGTTGTGTTGTTTGCCGATGGCAAGATAGGTGTCGTAACAGGCTTTAAGGGCTTTGTCGGGTGTCTTGCGAAAAAGGGCGCCAAAGGTTTGTGGGGCAGGGGCTTTGGGGCCAAAGGACTCGGGCAGGCGCCACACCGCACCGCCTTCAGCGTCAACCAAAATGGGCAGATTGTTGCGGCCTAAAAGGGCTTTCAGATCGCAGATCAAAGCGCGCACGCCTTCAGCGCTTTCAATGTTCCAGCGAAACAAGATAAAGCCAAGGGGGTTCAAGTCTTTTAAAAACGCGCGCTCGTCGGCACTTAAAACCGGCCCTTCAAGTCCTAAGATCAGCGGTAAAGCAGCTGGCATGCAAGGCTCTTTTCTTACGTGACCGCCTCAAGGCGCTCAAGCAAATTTTCTACAGACGCAAGACGTTTTTTGTCTTTCACCTGCTGCTTTTTACCGCGCCACACAACTTGCGTTGCCTTTGGTTTTGCTGTGGGTTTGCGCACTGCTTTGGGGGGCGTTTTAGGGGCGGCGCGCACCGTTATTTTTTTGGCAGGCGGCTTACGTTTGGTGCCTTGGCGTACAGCCTTCATTGCCGTTTTTGTTACTGGTTTTGTGGCTTTGGCGCGGTGGCGCTCATAATGTGCGGGTGGCTTTTCAGCCGCAGATTGCAAGGTAGCGCGCACCTCGGCCTTGGGGTTTTCGATATGACGATAAACCGCAAGCGGTGGCTCTTCAATGCCAGATACGCGTGGTTTGACCCTTAAAGGGCCTTGTGGTGCGCCAATGACTGGCAAGTCCTCTAAGTTGGGCTCATAAAAGACCACTGTTGTGGCCCACCAAACCAGTAACACAAAGGCCACTAAAGCAGTTGCGCCCCACGCCAGCATGCCCGGGCGGCTTTGAAAAAAGCCCTGCCAAAAGCGATTGGCTTCAAGCGCTTTATAAAACAAGTTGTCTTTGATGGCGTCTTTCATGGGGGTGGCTTGGCTGCTCCGGTTGTTGTGCGTTTACTGGCAACACCTTGTTAGTCAACAAGCTGTTCGCGCGGTGTCACACCTAGAATCGTTAATCCCTCTTCTATCACACAACGCACAGACTCCACAAGCGCCAAACGGGCTAAAGACAAGTCTTTATCCTTTCCTGACAAGAAGCGCAGCGTTGTGTCTTGATGTCCTTCGCCCCAAAGGGTGTGAAACAAGCTGGCAAAGTCGTGCAAAAAGGTGGTGATGCGGTGAGGTTCGCACGTGCGTGTGGCGCCTTCGATGCAGGCGGGCCAAAAGGCCATTTTGCGCATCAAAGCGTACTCTGATGGGCGGTTAAGCTGCGTAAAGTCGGCCTTTAAAAGGGCGTCTTTTTGGCAGATGGTGTCATCCCAAATGTCGGCGGCAGCGCGTTTAATCGAGCACGCCCTGGCATAAGCATAATGTACATAAAAAACGGGGTTCTCTTTCGAGGTTTTAAGCACCTCGTCCAAATCAAGCGTCAGCTGGGTGTCATGACTGCGCGAGGCCATGATAAAGCGCAGCACATCGCAGCCAATCACATCCACCACCTCGTCCAAGGTCACAAAGCCGCCAGCACGCTTTGACATTTTAAGGGGCTCGCCCTTTTTGAGCACATGCACCATCTGGCACAAGATGAAAGACAGCGTTTTCTGAGCGCCGCCAAGGGCGGTCACAGCTGCTTTCAGGCGACCCACGTGGCCTGCGTGGTCGGCGCCCCACACGTTGATCATGGTGTTAAAGCCGCGTTCAATTTTGTCGTCGTGATAGGCCATATCGCCTGCAAAATAGGTAAATTGTCCGCTGTCCGCTTTGGTCAGTGGCACATCCTGAGGCTCGCCAAAAGCGGTGGCCTTAAACAAAAGCAGCTCTTTGGGTGTCCATTCTTTCTCGCGCCCTTTGGGGGGCTGCAGGGTGCCCTTGTACACATAGCCCTTTCGCTCAAGCGTGTCGATGGTCTTTTCAAGGCGTCCTTCTGACACAAGATCTTTTTCTGATCGAAACACATCATGCTGAATGCCAATTTGCCGCATGGTTTTTTTAATGCTTTGCATCAACAGCTGCACTGAAAACGCTTCAAAAAAGGGCAGCCACGCGCTTTCGTCTTGCTCAAGCCAGGCGCGGCCTTCTTGTGCTTTCAGCGCAAGTGCCACATCTTTTAAATAAAGCCCGGGATAGCAGCCCGCGGGAATAGCGCCAATGTCCTCGCCATGGGCCTCGCGATAGCGCAGGTAAACCGAGCGCGCCAAGGTTTCAATCTGTCCGCCCGCATCATTCACATAGTATTCACGCACCACGTCAAAGCCTGAAACCGTCAAAAGATTGGCCATCACATCGCCCACAATGGCCACGCGCCCATGGCCAATGTGCAAAGGGCCCGTTGGGTTGACCGAGACATACTCAACATTCACACGCTGGCCCTGTCCCCAGGTGCCGTGGCCATAAAGGGCGCCTTGGTTAAGGACGTTGCTTAAAACGGCATAAAAAGCGCCCGGGTTTAAAAAGATGTTCACAAACCCCGCACCGGCCACCAAAGCTGATGCCACCAAGGGATGTGCCTCAAAAGCCTCTTGCAGCATGCCGGCAATGGCGCGTGGTGGTTTGCGCAGGGCTTTTGCCAAGACAAAGGCTGCATTTGTGGCAATGTCACCGGTTTGGCCTTTGGGCGGCACGTCCAAAACAATGCGGCTTAAATCGGCGTCGTGCGGAATGGCTTTCTTTTTTTGCAAAGTGGCTAAAACATCGCTTAAAATGCCGCGCAGCATGGTGTGTCCTTTGTGTGCATAATCTGTTGCCAGCGTAACAAACCCCATCAAAAGATGCTATGGTGCCTTTAAACCCTTTTATGCTTGCCTGCGGCGACATGCCTTTTGATGCTTCTTTTTTCTGTGACAAGCGCTTTCAGCATGACAAAAAGGCGGTCGCGCTGTCGGGCGGCCCTGACAGTTTGCTGCTGGCTTTTTTAATGCACAAAGTGTTTGGCCCATCTCACAATCTGTGTGCGGTAACCGTTGATCACGCCTTAAGGCCGGCAGCAGCCGATGAAGCCAAACATGTTTATCAAACGCTTGCAACATGGGGGCTTGCACACCACACGCTAAAGTTGCGCAACCCCAAACCCACGCAAGAGGGGCTGCGACGTGCGCGTTATGATCGTTTAATCCACTTTTGTCATCAGCATCAGATCAAGCATCTTTTTGTGGCGCATCATCAAGATGATCAGCTTGAAACGCTGTGCATGCGTTTTCAAAAAGGGCCTTGCAGCCTTTTGGGCCTTGGGGCGGCAGAGCCTGTTAGCTATCAACAAGGTCTGTTGATTCATCGGCCGTTTTTGCGTTTAACGCGCGCGCAGATTATGCACATGGCCACAGCTTGCGCTCTGCCTTTTATTGAAGATCCATCTAATCACAACAGGCGTTTTGAAAGGGTGCGGATGCGTCAAGCGCTTCACATGCTTGCGGCAGATCAAAAAGCTTTTTGGTGCAAACAAAGTGCTTATCTGATGGGCCAAAAAAAAGAGCTGCTTCAAAAAGCCTATGGGCTTTTATCACGGCTGACCCAACAGCGCACGGCTTGCACGGCGTCCCTTGATGCAGCGTTGTTTGCAGCACAGGTGCCATTGATGCAGCAAGTGGTGATTAAGATTTTACGCGACCTTTTGGGTGGGCCGCGCCTTCGGCCACTTTCTGTCACACAGCTGGCAAAAGCGCTTGAAACTTTGAAAACGCAGCGCAGTGCAACGCTGGGTGGGTGTGTGTTGCGCTTGCAAAAAAAGCAGCAACGCCTTTTGATCACCCGTGAATGGCAGCGCATTCAGCCGATCTTGCTTGATCAAACCCATGCACAGGGTTTTGTGTGGGACGGGCGCTTTTGGCTGCAGCCTAAAGAAGAATGGCTGTGCGGCAACACAATCCTTGGGCCGCTGGGAGGCACAAACCCGGCAAGAGCTGCACTACCAGGGTTTGCAAGGCCAGGTTTGCCATCGATACCAGTGATCGAGGCGCCATCGGCCGCGTTTGGGCATGCCCGCTGGGTGCATGAAACCCTGCATCTTCTCTAGAGAGGCCCTAGATTTTCATCAACTCGGCTTCTTTTTCTTTAAGGCGCTTTTCAACTTGCTCAATGGCTTTGTCCAAAAGCTTTTGGATGACAGTGCCTTCTTGGTGGGCCTCATCTTCGGACATTGTTTTGTCTTTCTCGGCCTTTTTAAGGGCGTCCATGCCCAGGCGTCTAACAGCGCGCATGGCAACACGTGTTTCTTCGGCATATTTTGTCAGCTGCTTTGTCAGCTCTTTACGCCTTTCTTCGGTCAAATCAGGCAATGTGATGCGCAGCGTTGTGCCGGCCACTTGTGGGTTAAGACCCAGGCTTGACTCTTGAATACTTTTCTCAACGCTGGGCACAAGCCCCTGATCCCACACCTGAATGGCTAAGGTTGTGGGGCCCTGAACGCTGACGGTGGCCACTTGGTTTAAGGGCATTTTGCTGCCATAAGCGTTGACAACCAAGGGGTCCAGCAGGTTGGGTGACGCGCGCCCTGTGCGCAGGCCTTTAAGATTTTCTTGAAAAACGTTAAAGCTGTCGTTCAATTTTTTTTCAAGTACCTGGCGTTGTTCCATAAGTTCTATCCCCCGCTTGCAATCTGTGTAAAGGGTGGCACAGAATCAAGCGTTGACTCAAGTCCTTTGTGGCGTTTTGCATTAAAAATCTTAAGCGGCAGCTGGTAGTCGCGAGCCAGTGCAACAGCGGCACTGTCAAAAAGGGCGCAAGGTTTCTGCATCATGTCTTCATACGTCAAAAAAGGTAAAAGCTTTGCCGTTGCGTGCGTTGTGGGGTCTTTGTCAAATACGCCATCCACTTTAGTGGCCTTTAACAGCACGTCACAGCCGGCCCTTAGGGCATACAAAACCGCTGCCGTGTCTGTTGAAACATAAGGGTGTCCCGTGCCGCCCGCAAAGATAGGAATCGCTTTGTCATCAAAGCATTGTTGCAGCGCTTTGTCGGTTAGGGTTTCGGTCATGTGCGGCATGGCGAAAAACGAAAAAACTTTTGCGCAAAGGCCGGCCTCGATGGCGGCGGCTTGCAGAAGCAGGCCATTGAGAATGCTGGCACACATGCCAATGGCATCGGCTTGGGTGCGCTGAATTTTTTGATAGGGCGTTTGTCGGCCACGCAAAATGTTGCCGCCACCCACCACCATGGCAAAAGCTATTTTGGGTTGCAGCAACGCAACCTGGTCCAAAAGGCCCGACAGTGCTTCCGTGTTAGCAAGGGTTTCGCCCGAAAGTTTGAGCAAAAGACGTTTGGGTTTTGTGGTCATGCGTTTTTTGGTCATCCCCTTAAAGATTCAACGTGCTCTTGTTGTGATACCATGTTGTCATCGAAGCGTCGAGTCACAAGAAAGGGACCCCGCATGCAAACGTCACAAACCCCAAAGCAGCGCTGTTTTGGCAACAAGCCAGGGCAGCAGCTTTTGGCGGCCTATCACGATACTGAATGGGGCGTTTGGTCAGAGGATGAACGCTATCTTTTCGAGATGTTAGCGCTTGAGGGCGCACAGGCGGGGCTGAATTGGGAGACGGTGCTGAAAAAGCGCGCCAACTATCGTAAAGCCTTTTACAATTTTGATGTGCACAAAGTGGCCGCAATGGACGATGCGGCGTTGCAGCACCTGCTGCAAAATCCGGGGCTGATTCGCAACCGCCTTAAAATACAGTCGGTGCGGCAAAACGCCCGGGTCTTCTTGGCGATTCAACAAGAGTATGGTGCGTTTGCCAGCTATCTTAAAAGCTTTGTGAAAGAGGCGCCGCGTATTGGCCGATGGCAAAAGCTTGCTGATGTGCCCACCACAAGCCCTGAAAGCTGCGCTTTGTCAAAAGATCTGAAAAAGCGTGGCATGCGTTTTGTGGGGCCCACCATTGTGTATGCTTATATGCAAGCGGTGGGGCTTGTGTGTGATCACCTGCAAGCGTGCTGGCGCGCCCCTAAGGCGAAGGGCAAATGACCGCTGAAGCAAACTTTTAAGGCAGGCTATTCAAGCAAATCTTTAAGACAAGTCCCTGCGGTAGCCCCTTTATGCGCGCAGGGCATTATCCACCATCCGCAAGTCTAGCAAATTTTTAAGCAAAATCAAGCAAATAAAAGCCCGCGTCATCGCGAAGGTGCGTAGCATCCCGCGCGATCCACTTGCCAAGGACTTAAGAGGCTAAAGCACACTGGATTGCCGTGTCGCTCAAGGGCGTTGTGTGCCATCATAAAAATTCAATAAAAGCAACTAGTTTTATAAAATATTTACCTATAATAGATAAAATAAAAAAGTAGTACACAAAGGAGTTTGTGATGATGTGTCGTTATTATTTAAAAATGGCTTTTGCGTTTTTCTGCGTGGCAAATGTGTTGGCGACCCCGCTTGTGGGGCAGATGTCCAAGCAGGATGCACTGAATGATTCTCACTGTCGTGGTCATTGTCGGTGGGTAAAAAACACGCGGTCCTGTATCAAGAAGTGCGTGGACAATTATTGTGGATTAAGGTGCAAGTATAGCGCGCCTTGCTATACAGCTTGCATCATGCAGAAGCGCTAGATGTTTTGCCTTGCCAGAAGGGCTGAAAGATAAACAGCGCTGTGGCTTAAAGAAGCGGTGCGTTCCAGGCTTTTTGCGGTGTGATTTGGCCGCACAGGGTGAGGTTCGCATCTCTTAAAAAAGGCGCAACAAAACGGAAAGAGGTGTCTTTGAGAAAGAGAAGCTTCTTTCAGACACCTCTTTTCATTTTTTCTGTCAAGTGCATTGCGAGCATACGTGCGGGACCACAGGATGTCATATCTCTTTTTCACATCGAAAAGGCGCAAGCCTGTGGTGATCCACTTGCAAGGCATTGAAACGACAAAGGCACACTGGATTGCCGCGTCGAAATCAAGATTTCTCCTCGCAATGACAAACCAAGACCGTCATCGCAAATAACCGCTGGCTTTTCTTCGTCATCGCAAAGGCTTTCATCTGCGGTGATTGTTTTTATACTTTTCGACAGTGGGCGCGCGCAGGGCATTCTCCACCATCCGCAAGTTTAGTAAATTTTTAAGCGAAATCAAGCAAATAATCACCCTCGTCATCGCGAATGGCGACAGCCCCCTCGTCATCGCGAAGGCGTAGCCTGTGGCGATCCACATGCAAGATACTGAGGTGGCTAAGGCACACGATGGATTGCCGCGTCGAAACAAAGTTTCTCCTCGCGATAACGATCCAAAAGAACGTTATGTCACTGCAAGGCACCTCTTCAAAAACAATTTGTCAAATATATTGGGTGATGGTTTGACAAAAAAGGCCTTTATCTGCGCTAGCTGATAAACTGAAGCACTTCAATCTTCTTGGTAATAAAAGGCTTTCAGAGCGAATGCGTGAAAAATTATGCTTGTCCTTTTGTAACAAAGTGTCTTTTGAAGGCATCCATCGCTTTAAACATTTGTTGCAGGCATCCATAGAAAATGCAGATGAAGGTGTGGCTTTAGACGAAAAGCTTGATCCCTGATGGCAGTCGATTTTAAAGACTGACAGAGCCCTCTGTGGGGGTGTCATATTTTTATCTTTTTTAGGTAATTTTTTATTAAAGTTTTTGTTCGATTCTAACAAAAAAGGCGTGGTGTGCCCATAAACACTGTGTGCCAGGCCTTTGCGTGTATCAAAAAGAATCAGGCAGCAAAATGGCAAACAGTTTATCCTCTCACAACACAAGGGGTAGTGTGACCAAGCTGCCTGTTTGGTCACTGTTCAAGGCCTGTTACCAGTGCCTTTGGCAGCGCAAGGCTGATGTTTGCATTCTTGGCCTTTTGTTGCTTGTGCTCTCTGCGACGTTTTTGTTTATTCTCGATGCCGTAAACCATACCTTGTTACAAAATATAGAATCGTTGAGTGGGTCTACTGTTTTCTTTAAGGTGTCCATGCTTTGGGGCGTGCCAGCAGTTTTAGTCACTGCGTTTCTGTTCTACACGTGTTATTACGTGTGGATAAGGTGCTTATTGTTGCAAAAGCCCTTGCTGAGTCAAGAAAACCTGACGGTTGTTGCTACAAAGCATTTTTGGGCTTTCTGTCTTTGGTTTATTGTCTTGCATATTTTTTATAGTGTTTTGTGGCTGCCGTTCGTGTGTCTCACTGGGGTTATTGCTTTTGTCGTTTTGTCGGCTGAGCCAGCAATGCTTTTTTCGCCACTGCTTGGGTTGCTTGTGTTGGCAGGTTGTGCTTGTTTTTTTCTGTCTTTGTGGCTGGTGATGCGCTTTGTATTGGCGCCTTTTTCGCTTTTTAGTGGTGAAAAGAGTTTTTTAAAACACAGCTGGCGCGTTACCAAGGGAAATGCGTGCAGATTGTTTCTGGGAATGTTTTTGGTGTTGGCGCCTTGTTACCTTGTGTTGTGGGGGCTGTCTTTATTGAGTGTTTTTTTGGGTATGCCTGCGCGCTCGCCTTCATTGATCTGGTTGGTGCCTATAGCCATAAACGCTGCCTATGGCGTTTTGGCCTTTAAGTGCTTATCAAACAACAGAAAGTCTGGCAAAGTTACCAAAAAGTAAGGCCTGTGTTTTAAAAATAAAGGATTAACGGGATGGATTTAAAAAACATGTTATCAGTGGATACACTTTTAAAACCTGAAAAAGCGCGTGTGCCTTTGTTTCGCCCCATCAAAACATTGGGTGCGGCATGTCGCTTACTGTGGCAGCAGAAGGCGCCTCTTTTTTATCTTGGGTGCGTGGCGTTTGCTTTGTTGGCGCTGCCCATGTTTTGGGCGCTTTATGATCCTTCTTTTGCCTATAGCAAGGGCAAGCTGCTTGCGCGCGCCGAGCTTGTGGGTGGTGGTGGCGCCTTTTTGTTGATGAGCTTACCGCTTTTGCGCTTTTTGTTGCTGAAAGAAAAACCTCTTTGGGCCAGCTCCTTCAAGCAGGCTTTTTGCCAAGCCATCGCCTTTTTTAAAAAACTGGGGTGTTGGATGCAAGCCAGCACGCAAGATGAAGCCGAAAAGCGTGAGTGCTCTTTTTTTCTTAAACGCATTGCACTTTTAAGCTTGTTTTTGCTGGGTGTGGTGCTAGGTGGTGCTATGTTGCGTATCACACCTGTCACCGAGCGTCGTTTTGAGGCCTCTTTTATGGACCTGTACCCTTTTTGGGGCAAAGCCGGCTTTTTAAAGAAGTGGTGTGCAAAGGGGGTTTTAACACGCACCAAAGAACATCAGCTAGCCGGTGGCGGGCATTTGCGCGTTGTGGAAAGCTTGCACTTTCCCGATGCGAAAGAGCGTGCTGGTGAAGAGGCGGCTGATCAGCGTATTTTCTACAAAAAGCGCGTGATTCACACATCGCCCTTGGGACGACAGCTTGAATCCAAAAAGCTGACAGTGCTCAGTGCACACAATTTAAAGCAGCAACTCAAAGCGCTGAACAGCAACATCAAACCATCTGACCTTGGCGCATCGCTTTCAATGCTTCCCAGCAACCCGATGGCCTTTTCTTGGCTGGGCTGGCTTGTGGCGTTTGTGTGTTTTTGTGTTTTGTGGGTGCGTTTGTGGGTGGTGCCGGCGGCCATTGCCATTGATATCTCAAGGCCTTTTAAGCTTTCTTGGCACTTAACCAAAGGCTCTTGTTGGCGCTTGTTTTGGGGGTTGTGTGTTTTGTCTGTGCTGGCATCTGTGGTGCTGTGTGCTTTTTTAGGCATTGCCTCGCTGTTGTTGTCTGATCATGCTTATGCGCTTTTCAAGCCCTTTTTGTTGCTTGATTTCTATATTGGTGCTGTGCTCTTTTATGGCTGTTATACAGCGCTTGCGTTTAACTTTTTTGTTAAAAATCGTGCAGCGCTACCAGAGAAAGAGGCAACCAAAGCACCCGCAGCTGCAAAATCAAAGGCGCCGACAGCAGCGAAAAAGCGTGTGGCCAAGCGTAAGCCATCGGCTAAAACGTCTGTGCCTGCCAAACGGTCTGTGAAAAAAGCAACCAAGCCATCACGGGCGCAAGGTGCCAAGTCTAAAACAACCTAACAAGGTCAGCGTGCAGATAAAAGGGGAACAGTGAAAGGCATTTTTTATGACCACACCTCTTTTGCCGCCTCAAAAATATAAAGAGTGGCGTGCGTTAAGGCAGCATTTTTGTGATTATGGAACGCATCTTTTGCACACGGCAAAAGAGCTGCGTCAGCTGTGGGCCCAGCGTTCTGTTTGCTTGTACAAGATTTTGGGTGTCTTTTGTGTGCTCTTGTTGGTTTTACTGCTCGCCCACAGGCCGCCGGCTTTGTTGCGTTTGTTGTCGCCCTTTAGTTTGCTCTCTTTGCTGTCGTTTGACGTTTTGGCCTTTCAAACGCTGCAGCAGTGGATGGGGGCGGCAGTGTGGTTTTTGCTAAGCTTTCTTGTGCTGCTTTTCTCTTTAATGCCCCTTTTAGATCTTTTAATTGATAAACGCCACCCAACAGTACAAAGCTACGTGTCCTATTTGTTTGATCGGCGCTCTTTCAAGCTTTTTCAATGGTTTTGTCTCATTATCGCGCTTTATAGCGTGCCGCACCTTGTGAAAGATCAGTGCGTCAAGCGCTCTTGTGGTCAGATTAAGCTTCAGTTGCCTGCAGAAAAACCTCAGATTCCAGAAAAACGCAAAGGCTCCAAAGGTGCGGCCGATGCCCATGGTTTGTCGCCAACGTACGTCACGTCGCAAGATGCCTTTCATGACGGCTCGTTGGATCGTCTTGAAACAAATGCCAGCTTTTGTGCGCACTTGATGCACTATAAGGGAGATGCCCTTAAAGCTGTTCGGGCGTGGCGTTTTATGCAAAAGGCACTGTATGGTTTGTTAACTGCTGTGTTGATGCTTGTCGGCGTTTACGTTGGGCTTGGATTACTTCCGGCTGCGGTGGGCATTGCAAGGCGCGCCCGTCAGCCATTCAAAGGGTGCTTTGGCTATGCACGAGGTAAAAAATTTCTTTTGTTGCTTTTTGGCATGGCGTACGCTTTGCCGCCTGGGTCATTGCTGTCAACGTTTTGCATGCTTGTCTTCGCAAGCGCAGGGCTGCTTTTTACGGCTATTTTGTTGAAAAACAATTGGGTTGGTTCTGTGCCTAAAACAACGAAAGCTTTAAAAGTGTTATCAAAAAAGCCCCAAGAGTAATAAAAGTTGTGCTCAAAGCAATACGTTTGATCCAACAGTTAATCTCTTGGCTGCGCTCATTCCGGAAGGGGTGCAACACTTGTGGTTTTTCTTGCGGTATTTTATCTTGCTCGTCTGGCTCTTTTTGCAGGCGAGAAGTCTGATTGTTTGTTTCGTCCGACTTGTTCTTTTCGGCGGACGTTCTATTTTTTGTATGCGTACTTGGGTGCCTTAGCACTTTATCGTCAGCGACTTCTTGATATTTCTTTTGAAAACGCGTGCTTTGATAGCCAGGAATCAAGGTCTGTGTTGTCGTCAAAAGCAAAGGAAGTCCGCTATAAAAGGCGTAAGGAATTTTTTGCGGCGCCAGTCTATGCGAGACGTTTGTCTGTTTGGCTGGGCTCCTTAAACGTGTTGCATCATCGGCCTGAGAAAAGGTTGGGCGATGTTTGCGCGTTGAAGGTTGATCCAAAGGTCGCTTTGGCGTGTTAAACTTTACCATATGGCTATGTGGTGTCACGGTATGTTTGGTGGGGTTTACATGTCGCAACGCACAAAAAAAGATTTGCAAGACATCTGAAGGCTTTGTGACAGGAGAAGGACCACAGTAGCACTTTGACTCATAGGGCCCAAAGGGTGTTTTTGGTATTCTCTCGGTTAATTCATTTAAGACTCTTTTGAATAACGCTCTTGCAGTTAGCGTTTCGTGCACAGGGAAATAAGATGTCTCATGCCCGGAAGATTGACTTGCAAACTGTGCATCAGGTGCTACAGCCTGCGTGTTGTCGTGTGTAATGGAGGGCTTTTTCTTGGCCAAACAAGCGGTAAAGGGTGCGGTTTTAGGCACCTCTACTGTGAAAAAGGTCGAAGGCTTTTTGTCGATATTGTTTATCGAAAAAAAGCTGTGTGCCATATCACGAAGCGTGGTTTCTTGAATCTCGGGTTGTCTGCTCGGTTTTGTCTGAGTGGTTGCTTCCTCTAGCTCTTTTTGAAGAAGTTTTCTATAGACAGTGGATTGTTGAATGGCAGATCTAAGGCCTTTGTTTTTAAGGTCAGGATTGCTTATCGTGGTGTTTATGTCAGATAGTATTTCATTCCAATGGTCGGCTTGGTGTGGGATACATTCTTCAGAAATGTCAGATAATAGACTGTTGCGGCGATGCAAGAGCCTATGCGTTGGTGATGGGGACTGAGGCGTGAGTTCCTTGTTGGTTGGCATGAGAGATGCTATTGCGAGCGAACGAAAGTGAGAAATTGCACAAGCAAAAGAATTACTAGTAGGGTTTGCGCCTTTTTCAGTCGTTTTAGCCGACAGCAAAAGTGTGCCTTTTTCAAATACACCGGTTTGTGAGAGCACAAGAGCGCAAGGCTGATCACTGCAGTCAGCCAGAGGTGAGCGCAGAAGAAGCTCTGATGTTGTGGCGGTATCAGGGCAAGACTCAAATCTGCGCCTTTTAGAAAGAGTGTGCTCTTTGTTCACGGGCAAAGCTTGCAGTAGGTTTTGCAATATGTCTTTGTCAGACAAATTTTCTGAGCTTTTGATCGCTGGAATAGGGTCGATGAGACCGATGACGGGTAAAGCGTTTGATAAAGCTAAGGAAAATCGGTTCGCGATTTCTGAAAGGCACCGTACAAACATTGGTTTAATATCGCGAGAATAAGGTAGAAGCGGCGCAAACAAGCTTTGGGCAACAACAAACTGAAAAAAGCTAAGGCATACTAAAAACCGACACATTCCCGTCCCTGTGCGTTTAACGCTTTTTAAAAAGTTACTTTATGTACAGAGCAACTATATTTCATATTTAAATCTAATTTCTCTAAAAAACACAAGAACAATCTTACTTTTTAGATAAAAATTGTTTCTCGTGGTGTTGGGTGAGACTGTCGGTCGTCTTTTTAGGAAAAGTGTAGGATGGCCGGCAGTGCTTGAAAGAAAAGAGAGCAGTTGCTTCTTCATTTGAATCGTTTTACCATTTTATAAGAAAGTGCAACATGAACAAATGAATAAGCAATATGGATGGACCTTGGGGACGCAAGCCGACAAACACGTCGGGTGAAAAGGCAGCAAAAGCGCAAGAGCCATTCGCTGAAATCATTAATTTTTTAAAGCAGAAGAAAACCGGTGGCACGGGGGGCGGCTCTTTTCAGATGCCCTGGCTTGTTGTTGTGGGCGTGTTGCTGCTTTACCTTTCCTCTGGTTTTTATCGCATACAACCTAGTGAGCAAGGTATTGTGCTGCGGTTTGGTGAATGTGTGCGTACCAGTGGGCCTGGCCTGAACTGGCACCTGCCTTGGCCTTTTGAGGCGGTTGTGATTCGCGATATTACGGCTGTGAACCGTATCGAAAGCGGTATTCCGTTGGCGCACCTCTTTAAAAATGCGGGGCTCAGCGAGCACGCCATGCTAACGGGCGATGAAAACCTTGTAGAGGTAAACTTCACTGTGTTGTGGGTTATCAAAGATCTTTACCACTTTTTGTTTAGCGCCCGTGATCCTGAAAAAATTCTTAAATCGCTTGCCGAAAGCGTGGTGCGCGAAATTGTGGCCCAAACGCCTATCTCGCTTGTATTGGCAGAAGGGCGCAGTGTGATTAACCAAAAAGCGCAGGCACAGCTTCAAAAATTGGCTGACTATTACAAGCTTGGTGTGCATGTGCAAGAGGTGATGATGGGGCGCATTGATCCGCCACGTCAAGTGATTGATGCTTATCGCGATGTGCAGCGCGCGCGCGCCGATCAAGAGCGTATGATCAATGATGCTGAAGCCTATAAAAATGCCCTTGTGCCGCAAAAACGTGCTGAAGCGGTCAAAATGTTGCGTGAGGCCGAGGCGGTGAAGGTACGTTATGTGGCCGATGCTAAAAGCAGGACGGCGCCTTTCCTTAAGATACTGCCCGAATATAAGGCCGCGCCTTCGGTGGTTAAAACACAGATCGAGATTGCAACCATGGCACAGATCTTAAAAAAGCAAGAAAAGATTATTTTGTCTTCGGGTGCTAAGAATGTGCCTATCTTGCCGCTTCTTGGCTGGGGGGATCATGCGAAAAAAACCGCCCCGCCTGAAAAGCAGGAGGATGATTAAGCGTATGTGTGGCAAGGGTGAAACAAGCGTGCAAAAAAAGCGCTTTGGTGGCATTGAAAAAAGATTGATCGTAAAAAAGGAGCTGCTGTCATGAGTTTTGTGCAGAAGATGCTGGCCTTGTGCCTGTTGCTTTTTATCCTGACCTCGCAGGCATTTTTTCAGGTGTCACAGCAAACACAGGTTTTGGTGTTGCAGCTGGGGCGCTTGGTGCGCACGTTAAAGGCGCCGGGTCTTTATGTCAAAATTCCCTTTGTGCAAGAAATCATTGTGTATGATAAGCGCATTCTTGCCCTTGATGTGCCGCCAACAGAAGTAACGCTGGGGGATCAAAAGCGTGCGATTGTGGATATCTTTTTGCGTTACCGGA
>JBAJNL010000025.1:0-20361 GCA_036881885.1 Holosporaceae bacterium | reverse complement strand
CAGCTTGTCTCAAAGTGTTGCATTAACAACAGTGTCGACAGAATCTGCATCTGAATCAGATTCTGAGCTTGAACTGCTGCTTCTATGATCATCGTCTTTGGGCACATCAAGGCCGAGCGCTTCCATGAGATTTGCCACACCACCAATCCGGTTGACAGCTTCCTCGATATCTGCCTCGTATTCGCCCTCTTGTAGGCCCTGTTGCATAGGGGTCAACCACTCTTTCGCCGCTTCCTTTTGCTCTTCTGTCAGGGATGCTAATAGCGTCTGCGCAGCCTCGCAAGCCTCGCCTATCACAACCGCTGAGACCGGCTCTCTGAGTAGCTTGTTCAACAAATTTCTAGCCTGTTTGTAGCCGTGCTCGTAACGGCTCTGTCGAACTAGCACAGATGGGGTTCTACCTAAAGGCCTGTTATACAGCGCTGCTGCCTGAGCTCCCAAGTCCTGATCCTCAAAAGGTAGAACGTGCGCTGGTGGCCTCGCAGGCACATACCCGGAGAATTTGCTATCATCTTCACTCTGAAAACCCTCAAAACCCCCTACTCCGCTTGCACCAGCAGCATTATGAGGGGGAAAGCCCCATGAACTGTGCTGCATCGGCGGGTTGTGCCTCACCGATTGACCATAAGCGTCAAGGCCGTAAGAGGTTCTTTCTTCATGTTCTGCCTCGTCATCGGAACTGCTCGACGGAGTCTGTTGCGCCACGTGAGAACGCATATAAGGAGCCAAGCTTGCAGCAGGATACCGATGCGTTCTACCTGATGAGCGCGATTTGTGCTTGCGTGAGGGTGTCTTGCCGGCAGAAGCACTAGCTTGTTGGAACAAGGCTTGAAACTCGTTGGCAAAAGGTTGTACAGCGAGATCTTCTAACACACCTGATTGCCGAAGTGCTTGCAAAGCGTATTGCATGAGTTCAGCCTGCTTAGCATCCGGAGTTTCTTTGATCGTTTTAGCAACTTCAGAAAACCCAAACGCCACTTTTCTGAGAACTAATTTGGCGAGTCGATTATTCGCCTCTGGTGCATTCTCAGCAAGACCTTTCAGAGCGTTTCGCACATCACGATCAGCAACATCCTTGACAGAAGCAGATTGACCAGATGCGATGGCACCCACATCGTTTTGAAAACTCTTTAAGTGCTGATCTTGTGAGACATTATTTAATGCCCAAGGAAGAGCTCCTACAAACTCGTTACAATACTCGCCACGCTGTTGCACAAGCTTGCGATCGTTTGCTTGCTTTGGATCTAAAGGCAGTAACCAATCCAACCGCAGTTCAGCAATCCTCTTACTCCAGTCCTCTATAGCCTGATCAGGAATCAAGGACACGCCAGTATAGAATGCATCATCTCCCTTGAAAGTAGATTCTTTCATCCTATTGGCAAGACCGGCGTGGCCCGTTTGTTTTAGCAAAAAAACAGACAGACACAGCACGCTTGCTTTCAAAAGGCGCATGTTCTTTGTTTGCATAAAAAGTCTCCTTAGTAAAAAACTGCCCTTAGTAAGAGAAAAAAAAACATTTATTACAAATCGATTGATCCTTTTGTTTGAAATAAAAAAGAAAAGACACAAAATACGATCTAAATTTTGTTTCAATAGTTTATTTTTTTTAGGAGTTATACTTGCAATGCGACAGATAGTTAAAAAATCCGCTCTTTTCTTGTGCACCGGTGCTGCCTTGATGACAACCACTGCAGTTTGGGCAGATGATGTCAAACAAAAAGTATCTTTAGGCGTTTTTGGTGCATACCAGAACATTGGCTCTAAAGATAAAAACAGTAATAGAGACTCTACCACCGGAAGAACTGTTCCTCTATTAGAGAATAAAAAAACCGCCCATGGTGCAAAAGTTGGTGCAGCTTTTTTATATGATTTTGTTTTTGAATCCCTGTCAGTTGGCTTTGGCCTTGATGCTTCTTATGCCTTTGGTTGCGAAAAAAGCAAGGAAACAGATCCTGCTTACGTTCTAAAAAACGTTTTAAAACCCGGCTTTCAAGGTGCTGCCACCGTTCGCTTGGCTTTGCCCAACGAAGCTTATAACATTGGCTTTACACCCTATGTGCGTTTTGGTGTGTCCGTTGCACAGTTTAAAACAACCTTTTCGCTGTTGGACGACCCGAACACACCCGTAGCAACCTATCACAGCAAGAAAGCCACAAAGTGGAAAGTAGGTCCAACCGCAGGTTTGGGTGTCTCGAAGGATTTTGGTCCTTGCGCCCTTCAGTTTGGGTATGATTTTGCCTATTACGGCAAGATGCAGCAAAAACACACAATCGGTATTAACGAATTGACCCTGAAAAAAGAGCGCTTGATGACGCACACGGTGTCTTTGGGTGTGATGTTTCCGCTTTAAAGCGAAACCATGACGGCATCATCAAGATGCATAAGCTTAAGGGGTGGGCCCTGGCGCCTGCCCTTTGGGCACCTTAAAAATCTTTTTCAATGCGCGAGGCATAGCTTAAGCTAAAATCGTTTTTTTTAGCTTCATCATCGTCCCCGTCCCATTCTTCATCGACCTCTTCGTCGTCATCATCGTCTTTATCTGATGCGTCGTCTTTTTTCTTATCATCGCCCTTTTTGTCGTCCTCTTCGACTTCTTCTTCCTCAGATTCCTCCTCTTCGTCAGATTCTTTTTTAGAATCTTTATCGTCCTTTTGATCTGATTCTTTTTTGTCTTTATCGGAAGACGTTTTCTCGTCTTTCTCTTTTTCGTCTTTTTCTACAGACTCTTTATCAGATTTTTCTTTGTCGTCTTTTTTCTCATCTGATGATTTATCTTCAGATTTTTCTTCTGACTCTTCCTCTGATTCCTCTTTTGAGGACGATTTATCATCCGATGTTTCTTCTGTGCTTTCGTCAGACTCTTTTTCCGCTGCAGTCAGAACGCCACACGAAAGCCCCAAACATGACAAACTGACAAACAAAAAACCGATCACCTGATCTTTATCAAAACGCATCACACAAAACACCTGAACCCTTATGTTTTTTCTGACATTCAAGAAGAGGGCCAAAAAAAGACAGACACAACGGGGCACATTAAAAACACGCCAGCTCTGGCCACCCAGAAAGACATTTGCTAGTCTTAGGGTGTGCGGGTGTAGCTCAATGGTAGAGCCCCAGCCTTCCAAGCTGGTAGTGTGGGTTCGATCCCCATCACCCGCTCCAAGGGTGATACACATTTGAAAACAATGCATGGTGCGCATGAACCATAAACGTCTCTTTCAAAAACAAATAAGAGTATTACATGTTGTACCGGCGCTTAAGGCGGGCGGCGTGGAACAAGATGTTTTGCAGCTAACGGCCTTTTTAGCACAACAGCCTTTTGTGCGCGTTTATCTTGCGTCAAGCACCCACCATAAAGACTGCGTCACCTCTGTGCCGTCAAGACAGTATGCTCACTTGCCCTTGCAGCACAAAAATCCCTTGAGGTTGCTTTTGAACGGTTTGGCGCTAAAACGCTTTGTGCAAGAAAACGATATTAATTTAATACACACGCATTCACGCGGGCCTGCGTGGTCGTGCTATTTGGCCAGCTTTTTAACGGGCATCCCCTGGATTGCCACCTATCACGCTTTGTATGGCCACCAAAACGCCTTGAAGCGCTTTTATAACAAAGTGATGTTAAAGGCCAATGCCACCATTGCCATTTCAAAAACCGTTTTACAACACATCCAAACCGTTTACCGTGACACCACTTGCCTTGAGCGCGCCTGCCTTAAGTGCATTCCGCGCGGCATTAACACCGCTTTTTTTAGTCCAAGCGCCACTTTTAAACCCCTTGACGCCCAGAAGGTTTTAGCGCTGCCACCCAAGGCACAGGTGCTGCTGGTGCCAGGGCGTGCCTCTTTTATCAAAGGCCAGCTGCAGGTTTTAAAAGCGCTTAAACAGCTGAATATACAAAAAACGCATCCAAATTTGAAGGTCATTTTGCTGGGTGCGCAAACAGACAGCCAATACACACAGAAACTGAAAGCCTATTGCCAGCAACATCAGTTGGCGAAAACGGTTCTTTTGTTACCTTTTGCGCAAGACCCACGGCCTTTTTACCAGCTGGCCGATAGTATGGCCGTGCCCACACAAAAACCCGAAGGCTTTGGCCGTGTGATTGCCGAAGCCGGCGCCATGCAGCTGCCCGTTTTGGCCTTTAACGAGGGTGGCGCGCAAGAGATTCTTTTGAACGCACAAACGGGTTTGCTGGTGCCCCCTTCCGAGCTGGTGCAAGGTTTGCGCAGCTTGATCGCCCTTTCACACACACAGCGTTCGCGCATGGGGCAAAAGGCCCGAAAACGCATCGAAACACATTTTAATGAAGAGGCCTGCCACCAAAGAACGCTAGCGCTTTACCAAACCGTTTTGCGCACGGCAAAAAAATCTGCAGCCAAAACATAAAGCCAACGCCTTATTTTTGGGGATGCGCCTTGGCATAAGTGGTGGCCAGCTGATGAGTTGTGACATCCGTGTAAATTTGCGTTGAGCTTAAGGAGGCATGCCCCAAAAGCTCTTGAATATGGCGCAGTCCCACCCCTTGAGACAGCAAATGCGTTGCAAAGCTATGGCGCAGCGTGTGCGGCGACACATTCGATTTAAGCCCCAGCGCCCCTCTTAAGGCCGCCATGATCTGATCAGCCTTTGTAGGATGCAGGCATTTCCCGCGCACACCTAAAAACAGCGGCGAATCGTTGGTGAGCAAATGCGGGATTTTGCCTTGATACAAACGAATGGCACGATGCACGCTTTCAATCAGCGGCACAAAACGCTCTTTATTGCCCTTGCCCACAAAACGCAACCCAAACCCCTTTGACCATGTGGTGGGAATTTCTTGTTGCGTTAAAGAAAGGGCCTCTCGCAAACGCATGCCTGTGCCATAAAGCAACAGAAAAAGGGCCTTATCGCGCGCCTCAACCCAGGTGTTGTCGGGCAATTGTGTAAAACGCAGGGCCTCTTCTGTGGCCAAAGCTTTGGGCAACAGCTTATCGCGCTTGGGCAACTGCAAGTTAGCAAAGGTTTCAAGGGGCTTGCGCCACTTTTTCTCTTCATCATGCTTGGCCAAAAACCGAAAAAAAGAGCGCAAAGCCGAAACCCAGCGGGCATTACGCCGTTTACCAATCCCTTGTGTTAAGCGCTGCGCCAAAAACGAGCGCACATCACGGGTTTCAAGCTGTTGCAAGGCCTGAAGGCCAGGCAATGCTTCTTGATAGTCTTTTAAAAACAAAAAAAGCTGTTTGATATCGGCCAAATAGGTTGCCACCGTAAGAGGCGACAAAGCACGCTCGACGGCAAGATGCCTCTCGAACGCCCTGACCTTGGGCAAAAGCGCGGGGTGCGCATGCAACATCACCCCCTCAACCGTTAGCGGTGTGCGCGCCGTTTTGATCATTCGCCACGTGCCTTTCTTTGCTCTTGCGCCCTTTGTAACGCGCCTGTCCTTAAAGGTAAAGCGCTGCCTCACAAAACGACAGACATCTTGGTTTAGCGCCCAAAACATGTCACGCTATCCTTAAGCGCTTTTGACTTCTTTACACACAGGCATGCACGTTCGGGTTTTAACCCTTTACCCTTCTATGTTCCCCGGTCCCTTGGGGCACGGCGTTTTAGAGAAAGCGCGCTTGAAAGGCCTTTGGCAGTTGTCGCTTTTGAACATACGTGACTTTGCAAAGGACGCGCATCAAACCGTTGATGATCAAGCCTTTGGCGGCGGCGCCGGCATGGTTCTGATGCCTGAGGTGATCGATGCAGCCTTAAAAGCTGCGGTGCGTGACCTTGAAAACCCACAACTGATCTATTTATCACCCAAAGGCGCTGTGTTTAACCAAGCCATGGCCAAAACATTCGCACACACCAGTGCTGCATCTTGCAACGCCAGACCGTTGGTGTTGTTGTGTGGACGCTTTGAGGGCGTTGATCAGCGAGTGCTGGATCATTGGTCGGTTCTAGAGATTTCAATCGGAGATTTTATCTTAATGGGTGGCGAGGTGGCTGCCATGACCTTAATCGAAGCCTGCGTCCGCTTGTTACCGGGTGTTTTGGGCAACCAAGATTCGTTGGACGAAGAAAGTTTTGAGGACGGCCTTTTGGAATATCCACACTTTACGCGCCCGCGCGTGTGGCAAGAGCGCCCCGTGCCCGAGGTTTTGTTATCAGGGCATCACGAAAAAATTCGCGCCTGGCGCACCGAACAACGCCTTTTGCTGACAAAAAAAACGCGTCCCGACCTTTGGAAAAGCTTTACGGATCGCAAGGGGTGTGCTAGAAAGGATGAAGGTGCCCTTTTAAAAAAGGGCGACGATAAATCAGGAGAAACGACATGAGCCGCTCTATGAGTGTGTTGCAAGAATTTGAGCAAGATGTTTTAAAAAACTTGCCCACAACTGACAAGGTTCCACCCTTTAGAGCAGGTGACACGGTAAAGGTCAGCATTAAAATTACCGAGGGCAACAAAGAGCGCTATCAAGATTTTGAAGGCGTGTGCATTGCGCGCAAGAATCGTGGTCTTCACTCGTCTTTTCGCGTGCGCAAAATTTTGGCCGGCGAAGGCGTTGAGCGCCAGTTTCCGCTGTATTCTCCGCTGATTAAGATTGAACGTGTGCGCCAAGGTGTGGTCAGACGCGCCAAGCTTTATTATCTGCGTGATCGCCAAGGCAAACGCGCGCGCATTAAAGAAAAGTATGTGCACGTTAAAAAGCAACCTGTCGCGCCCAAGCCAGCTGCCCCGGCCGAAGCCCCTGCACCCAAGGACGCGCCCAAGTCGTAAAGGCTTTGTTTGGCCAAACGGTTTTGGGGCACAGCAAAGTAAGCTTGACCTCTGTGCGTTGACACATCAAAGAAGGCTGTAACAAAGACGTCCCCGTGAAAGCATGTTGTTTATGACAAAGCCATTAACTGTTTTGCTTGTGGGCGCGCCCAATGTGGGCAAATCAACCTTTTTCAATCGCCTGACGTTAAAAGACAAAGCCTTGGTGGCCTCGCTAAGCGGTACAACGCGCGATGCCAAAGAAGGTTTGTTTCAGCCCCATGGCCTGTCACGCAAAAAAGCAGACGCCCAAGAGGCCCCCATTCATGTGTATGACACGCCCGGCGTTGACGCCGACAACGTTTTGTTTACAAAGGGTGACCAAAAGGCCCCTCTTTACGTTTCAAGGCTGATCAAAAAAGCCGATCTTTTAATCTGGCTTGTGGATGGCGCGCGCGAGCTTACCGGCGCCGAGCTTGATTTGGTGCCCTTTTTACGCCAAAGCAAAACGCCCGTTTGGCTTGTGATTAACAAATGCGACGGCGGCGCCCTTAAAGAGGGTTTTGATGCCCCTTATCGCCTGGGCTTTCAAACCTTTTTTCACATCTCGGCCCTGCATGGCGACGGCATGCATGACATTGTGGGCGCCCTTCAAGACTTTGCTACCAAACGCAAAAACCCTGAGCCAGCACCCAGCCAATCGACAAGCCCTGAAGCAGACGAGCCCACAGAAGAAACACAAGGCCCCTTACGCATTGCGTTGGTGGGACGTGTGAATGTGGGCAAATCCACACTGATGAACAGCCTTTTAGGCTATGAGCGCATGCAGACGGGATCCAAAGCGCACTTAACGCGCGATGCGATTAAAGAGCCGTTTCAAATCGGCACACACGATTGTTTGTTGTGGGACACCGCAGGCCTTGCGCCCAAGCAAGCGTCAAGGCGCCACAAAGGCAAAGGCGCCTTGAAAGATGACAAAAAGACCACCTTTGCCGTTGATCAGGCAGCGCAAGACGAAACGCGCCGCGCCATTCAATTTGCCCATGTTGTGGTGCTGGTGGTGTCGGCCGACACTTTGCTTGAGCGCCCCGATTTGATGATCGCCGAGCATATCTTGCGCGAGGGACGCGCCGTGGTGGTGGCCGTTAACAAGTGGGATCAGGTAAAAGACCCTGCGGCGTTTGAACGCAATCTGCGTTATGACATCGACAAGGCCTTCTTTAAAGCCAAAGGCGTGATATGGGTGGCACTGTCGGCCAAAGAATCCAAAGGGCTTGCCCGCCTTAAAAAAACGATTTTGCAGGCGTTTGCTTTGTGGAACACAAAAGTGCCCACGGCGCCGCTGAACACGCTGCTGCAACAACTGCAACAGCGCAAGGCACCACCTCTTGAGGGAGGTTTTCGTCCACGCCTTAAATACATCACCCAAATCAAAACGCGGCCGCCCACCTTTTGCGTTTTTGGCACCTCGCTGAAACGCCTGCCACAAAGTTATGAGGCCTATCTTTTAAACGCCATTCGCCAGCAGTTTAACTTAAAAGGCATCCCCTTGCGCCTTCAACTGAAAACTACCAAAAACCCCTATCAGTCGACATCCTAGCAGCCTGCGGCGGCCAAAGCACACGTGGATTGCCGCGTCGAAACAAAGTTTCTCCTCGCAATGACGGTTTTGGACAGACGTCGCCCTAAAAGGCTTCTCGCAATGACGGTTTCAAGCCATTCTCCCGACACAAACAAGCAATGACTTTAATGATTCCCCCCTTCACCACCTGCCAGCTGTGCACGCAGACGGTTTATTTCGGCACGGCACTGCGCTTTTAAACGCTGCACCGAACGCTGGCAATCCTCATGAATCTTTGCGAGGTTCACAATCTGCTTAGAAGACCACTTAAGGTCATCTTTCAGTTGCGCGACATGTTTTTTCAACAAAAAGATTTCTGTATTTTTCTGTGTGATCTCGGCACTTGGCGGAACAGCACTAAGTGTGCTGACACCTTGCAACAAAACCACAAGCGCTAACATCGTTTTTTTCATGACATCACCTTTACAAAACAACTCTTACAAATGTCTTTATTTTGAAAAAAAAAAACAAAAAAGCGTTAAATCAATGCACTTTACACAAAAAATCGTGCTTTAACGACCAAAGAACGGTTCAACTTTCATCATAACAAGAGCCAGCATTTGATTGCTTTTGCTTAAAAATTTGCTAAACTTGCGAATGGTGGAGAATACCCTGCGGCCGAGCAAAAAAAAACAACCACAGTCAAAGCAAGAAAACAAGGATTGCTCACAAAACGCTAAAACTTTGGCAATCCATGCGTGCTGACCATAACAAAACACACCGCCTCACGCAGCCATGCAACACCTGCACGACAACAGCCTTCCAAGCATTGCAAACAGCCAAGCGTCACAAAAATCACAGCCCGCTGTTAGACAATAATCAACATCTCTTTTAACACTTGTGCAGTCACAATCTGCCGGCCATCAGCAAGCAGCCAAGTGTGCCATAAGCCACAGCCAGCAGCTAGACAACAGCCAACATGTCTTTTAAAAGGTGTGCGATGATGTCTTGAACGGGCTCTTCGGCTTTAACCAGCCCCACGCTTTGACCTGCCATCAGCGAGCCGTGCTCGATATCGCCGTCACACACAGCGCGTCTTAGGGCGCCGGCCCAAAAATGCTCGATCTCAAGCTGCCCTTCGGCCAACGAGACCTGATTTTGCGCAACGCGCGCGATGACCTCTTTTTGCTTGTCGATAAATTGGCTCATGCCTTTGTTTTTTAAAGCACGCACAGGAATCACAGGCAAACGCGCATCCAGTTGCACCGAAACCGTTGCATCACGGGCCGATGCCCTGATGAATGCCTTTTTAAAATCAGGGTGTGCGGGCGACTCTTTAGCGCAAACAAACCGTGTTCCCATTTGACAGCCCGCCGCACCCAAGCGCAAATAATTGACCACCATGGCACCGTGACCAATGCCGCCTGCAATAAAAATTGGTGCCTCAGAAGGTTCATCGCCCCCCTTTTGCGTTTCTTGATTCAAAGGACGCAGAGGCAAAATCTCTTGCGCCAACACACTGGTTGAGACAGGGCCAATGTGGCCACCCGCCTCAGCACCTTCAATAATAAAAGCATCAGCCCCCTGCCGTTTAAGGCGCTTGAGTACAATCGCCGATGGCGTAAACACCAAAGTTTTGCCACCATAGTCTTTAACAAATGCCAAATGCGCAGCCGTGGGCATGCCACCGGCAAAAACAACGTGGCTGACGCAATGCTGCTGGCAAACTTGAAGCAGCTCTTGCAGCTGCGGGTGCATCACAATGACGTTGACCCCAAAAGGCTGCTTTGTCTTTAGCTTGGTTTCGGCGATTTTTTCAGACAGCATCTCGGGCGTCATGGCCCCTGACGCCAAAACGCCAAAACTACCAGCCTCGGCCATGGCTGCCACAAGCTCGGGCGTTGACACCCACGTCATGGCCCCACCTAAAAGACCAAGCGGCACGCCCAAAAAGGATGTGCCCTGCTTCCACATGTGAGACAGCTTTTCAAAAGCCTGCGGGTGGTCGTTTAAAAAAGGATAAAGCGCCTTTAGATCAAGCGGCATTGACACACAAAAAATCTTCCTAATTGCCGCACACCCTAACACAGAAACCTTTTGTTTGAAAACCCCTTCATGTAATCCGTTCGCGATGACGCATGGGAACCCGGTCGTTCGCGATGACGACCGGTAAGACGCGGCAATGCCCCCCCCAACTGTCATTGCGAGGAGAAACTTTTGTTTCGACGCGGCAATCCATCGTGTGCTTTGGCCGCTTTCATTCGTGGCATGTGGATCGCCACACGGCCCGCGGCCGTTCGCGATGACGAAAGGGGTATGACGCCTTCTTGATGACGAGGATGCCTTTGGCTGTTTTGGCCGAGCCTTCAAAAAAGAGCCGTCTTCATACTCAAAACGGTTTGTCAAAAGTGGTTTTTTTTCTAAACTGAGGTGCTATGAACACACACGCTTTTAAAACGCCCGCTAAAATGCCTTTAAGGCCATCGCAACAGCGCATGATAGCATTGTTTTTAGAAGCACTGGCCAGTGAAAAAGGCCTGGCCACGTTAACACTGCAGGCCTACCAAGACGACTTACTGTCTTTTTTTCATTTTTTAAACCACACAGTTAACAACACACAAACCAGCGCCGATGATCACCTTTTGCACACAACACAAGCACACTTAAAGGACTATCTTTTTTCGCTGAACCAAAGGGGCTTAAAGGCCGTCTCGCTTGCGCGCCACTTGTCATGCCTTAAAAGCGCCTATGCCTTTTGGGTCAAGGATGGCTTGCTGCAAGAGAACCCCACGCTGAACCTGTCTTCGCCCAAGCGCCCCAAACGCCTGCCAAAAAGTCTGACCTTTGAGAACGTCACGCTCTTGCTAACAGAGGCCGAAAAAGACAAAACACCGCATGGATACCGTCTTCATACTTGCCTAAGTCTTTTGTATGCAACGGGCATGCGCGTTTCAGAGCTGCTGAATCTAACGCTGAAAGACGCCCTGTCACTGCCACACTCTTTAAACACCTCAACGCGCGAGAGTGACAGCAAACAAGAAAATACACCTTCAGTTTTTAGTCTTTTGATTAAAGGCAAGGGCCAGAAAGAGCGCCTTGTGTTACTGAACGAAGCCTGCTTTGAAAGCCTGCAGCGTTACTTAGCACACCGCCACACCTTTGCGCAAAGCGCCCCAGAAGACGCCCAGCGGTTTCTTTTTCCATCCACAAAAGGCGCCCTCACACGCCAGCACCTTTTTGGCCTGCTCAAAAAATTGGCAGAGCGCTGTCACTTGCCCCTGGAAAGCGTTTCACCACACGTTTTACGCCATGCCTTTGCAACCCACCTGCTGCAAGGCGGCGCCGATTTGGTGACCCTGCAACGCCTTTTAGGGCACAGTGACCTGCAAACCACACAAATTTACACCAACCTTTTAAAGGACCACCTGGTTGAAGCCCTTTTGGCAAACCACCCACTTGCTTGATGTTAGAAGGCGTTACATCCTTTTTTTGACACATAAAGACGTATCAGAGCAAGGATAGGCGCCCCATCTAGTCATAAAAGAGATGGTTTTTAGCATTCATTATTTTTTATGCAAATGAAACAAGGTTAAACCTTAACATTCTTTAATAGTTATCTAAAACTTTACATCTTTAGTCTATGCCAATGAGAAGAGATACGAGGGATTCGTTTGAAAACAGGCGCCATGAGTCAGCAGTTAACCCAAACAAAAATTCCTTTTCTGCTGAGGTTTTTTCAAGACTTTTATAAGGACCTTTTAAACTTGAAGGCCTCTGTGTTGCTGAAATCAACGCGGACTGTCAAAAAAGTTGTGAACAAAAGAAGCGATACGCTTTTAAAAACGGCCGAGCACAAGGATGCTGCCGATGTGCTGGACACGCTGGCCTATAAGCTTGAAGAGCAAGCACTTGACGCCAAGCGCTTTGGGGGCGTTTTGGGCGAGTCGATCTATAAAGAAGCGCAGTATATTATGGCGGCTTTGGCTGACGAGATTTTTCTGGGCCTTTCAATGTGGGACGGCCGGCATTATTGGGAGATGAACCTTTTAGAGCAGCGCCTTTTTGGCACACACGTTGCGGGTGAAAAATTTTTTAAAACCCTTGATAGCTTTTTAACGCTTAACGAGCCTTTGCGCAAAGATCTTGGTTTTTTGTATTTAACAGCCCTGGGCCTTGGTTTTAGAGGCCAATTTCGCGGCGAGAATGACAAGGGCAAACTGGCAGACTATAAGGAAAAACTTTTCTTTTACCTGTATCAAGAAAAACCCACGTTGGGCAAAGATCCTGAGGCCCTTTTATTCCCTGAAACGGTGCGCGCCACCATCACTCAACCGCTTTTAAGCACACACCTGCGCGAGGCCAAACGGTGGCTCTTGGTGTTTCTTGGCATATTGGGCACTTATTTCCTCTTGGCTTACGGCGTCTGGTATGGCGTCACCCACACGTTAAAGCGCTCGACCGATATGATTTTAGAGGACGCCGCTTTTGCAATCACTGAATAACCTGGTGTTTTGACATGTCTGTTACTGATTTTTTGTTCTCTATTGCTTTTTGGGGCTTTGTCCCTGTCTTGCTTTTCTCGCTGCTTTTAACGGTTGCGCTGGCTTTTTTGGTGCGCTTTATCATCAAGCGCCGCTTTGACAAAAAAGAAGAGAAACAAGAAGAGACAGAAAAAGAATCCTCGGACAACTCGCTTAAAAAGCGCCTTGGACGTTTTTTGGGTCGTTTCTTTGCACGCTATGGTTATTCACCGCAAGAATCTTTAGGGCGCACCTTTTCAGAGGCGTTTCAGATTTTAAAGCTTTATACAGGCTCGAAAGATTATCGCTATCACCTGCCTTTTTATGTGATGATTGGTGCGCAAGGCACTGGCAAAAAAGAGGTGCTGCGTAACCTTAAGATTCCGCTGCCTGTTGAACGCCTTGAAAGCCGTGAGGACGACACCCCTTGTGACTTTTGGTTTTTCGACAACGCCGTTGTGTTAAATATTGAAGGCTCGTTATTGATCGAAAAAGAAGCAACCTTATCACGCGACGAAGAATGGCGGCTGTTTTTAAACCTGCTACTTAATGCGCGCCCTGGCAAACCAACTGATGGTTTGATTTTGTGCATCTCGGTTGAGGAACTTTTAAGCTGCACCGAACAAGATCTTGTGTTGCGCGCCAACTATGTGCATGAGAAAATTCAAGAGGCACAGCTGGTTTGGGGCCTTAAACTGCCCGTTTATGTTCTGGTCACACAAACAGATCGCATTGCGGGCTTTAGCAGTTTTTGTCACGAAATTCCCCCCGACAACCGCGATGACATTTTTGGCTGGTCAACCCCTTATGCCCTTGAGCTGCCGTTTAATGACACATGGATTGACGAGATTTTTGATGATGTTTCAAACCAGTTGATTCGCCTGCAGCAAAGCATTTTTACAACTGGCAAGATGAACGCCGAAAAAGAAGGCATGACGCTTTTTCCGCAAGAGTTTCAGCGCTTGAAGAAACCCCTGGGAACATACCTTACGTGCCTCTTTCAAAAAGCTAAGATCAATGAGGGGCTCTTTTTGCGTGGCGTTTTCTTTACCGGAAACGGAGATGTAAACTATGCCGACGCCCATAACGCCATTCAAGAACGCCTTCAGGGCAATCTGTTGCAAGCCCTGCCGGCCGAGCAAGATGACGTGCAAGATATACAACAAAAAGTGCGCCCCCTTAAGCAAACACACAAAAAAACCATTTACTTTGTCACAGCGCTTTTTAAAGACAAGATTTTTGTGGAGCAAGGTTTAACAGCCCCTTTCCACACGCAGCTTTTGTCACGCAATAATGTGGTGAAGCTGACGCAAGTAAGCTCGCTTGTCTTGGCCGTTGGCGGATCGTTGGGCATTTTTTACGCTTATAATCACCTTTCAGAGGTGAGGCGCAACATGATGCCACGCCTTGACGACGTGGGGCATGTGATTCAACGCGCGCTGACGCAAAACCGCTATGAAATGCTTGAGCAAACCTTTTTTCAAAAACAAGCTCAAGCGCTGCTGCCAGCCATTGCATCGCTTAGTGTTGAGCGTTTGAATTCGTGGCTGATCCCCTTTTCATGGATGAGCCCCCTTGAAACAAAAATTTATCGCGTGATCGAAATTGCCTATCAGCAAGTTATTTTTAAAGCCATCTTTCAAAAAATTAATCACGATATTGGCCTTTTGGTCAAAGGACAAATGTCAGAGGGCAAGGTGCGCGCTTATGACCCTTCACTGACGCTTAATCCACTTAAAACACGCTTTTTCACACAGCTTTACCATTACGTAACGCGCTTAGCGCTGTATCAAAGCATGGCTGAAAAATTCAACAACCTTAAAAACAGCAATGATATGAGCGATTTTGGGTTTTTGGTCCACAAGCTTTTTGGTTACAAGCTGCCTCAATCAACCGCAGAAAGCACAGGTGCCAGTTACACCGCCTTTTTAAACAGCGCCCAGGCCGCACCACTTATTGGCTTTTATGCCTTTGAAGATGCTGCGCAAAAACAATTTAACCGCCTTAAAGCGCGCTTTTTAAGTGAAAGCTTTCAAATACGCAACATGGTGCCTGTTTTAGACCAACTGACAGGGCAGCTTAAAAACTTTTCAACAGCAGGCAAGCATTATACGTTTGCCGAGCTGCGCAAGCTTGCCAAAACACTTTCACAAAGCGCGAACCTTTTTCTGTCACCGCAGGCAAAGTGGCTGTCGCAAC
This sequence comes from Holosporaceae bacterium, assembly GCA_036881885.1. Classification (GTDB taxonomy): domain Bacteria; phylum Pseudomonadota; class Alphaproteobacteria; order Holosporales; family Hepatobacteraceae; genus JBAJNL01. Next base: position 5,354 of record JBAJNL010000025.1, on the reverse strand, counting down.
ATGTTTTTAATCCAGGCCCTGCCTATAAAAAGCTGGTGAAAGATATTGCCTTTTTAAACTTCTTTTCTATCGCAACGGCCGATCGCTTTGAAACCGATTGCCAGGCAGCCTTTAACCAATTGCGCGGCATCTTAATGGCATATAGCTCACCCGTGACGGGGCGATTTTTTGTGCAAGGTGAAGACGGCACGTTAACGATTTCACCTTCTGTTTTGAATTTTCAAGGTTTGTTGAACCTTTTGCTGTCACAATCCTTTATGAAATCATCTGCCGAAGAGCTTCCTCTTTTGCAAGCTCAAGCACGCCAGCTGCTAATTTGGCACCCCAAAATCTTTCAGCAAGCAGCCGTGATGATTCAAGAGTTTGATACCTTTTTCGAATCACGGCTTGGCTCTTTGTCAGAAGAGGTGCGCTTAACCTTAAAGCGTGTTTGTCTTTCGGCCTTGCGCAAAACAGTGCGTGACATCATTCGCAAAGCGCAAGAAATTGTGCCGCAAGATCAGCACGTGACCACTATTGCGCCTGAAGAAACCTATCTTGCCGAGGTGCAAAACTTGCGCGGCCTTTTGCCAAAAGTTACACCACTGCTTGCATCCCTTAAACATGCCGGCCTGAATGACCTTTATACCGAACTGCGCGATATCTTGCATGTACAGTCTTTGGCCATGCTGGAAAAAATTAACGCCATTTACGAAAGCGAAGGACCTTACGATGTGCGGGCCGATCTTGTGGCGCGCTGGACAGGGAATGCACAACAGATTTTTGCCGCCTTTGGTGCGTCAAGCTTGCAAGATCTGAAAAATTATCTAGCCCTGCAGCGCGAACGCTTGCGCTATCTTGCAAAAGAATTTGCCGAGCCAGCCGTTGAAATTTTGAAAAAGCTTTATGCAAGCGATGCCTCATCGATGCCCACCTTGATGCTGAAGTGGTCTGACGTGTTAACACAGCTTGATGCTTATGCACGCAACCGCCCCAACACGCTGCAGATGCTTGAGTCATTCATTTTAACCACACTGCCCGAGATGACACTTGAAGGCTGTCCCGTTGTGCTGCACTTGGCCAAAGGCCCATCCGGCATTGACTATTTTATTGACCGCCTGAATGGCCTGCGATCAATCTTTGAAAGGCAATGTTTGCAAATCAATGAGAAGGCATCGCTTGCCGCTTACAACCGTATCGCGCGCTTTTTTAACACACACCTGGCCGGACGCTATCCTTTTGTGCCCAATCAGTTTGAAAAAGCGGATGAGGCCACCATTGATTCCATCAAGGCCTTTTTCACCCTTTTTGATCGTGAGGGCCCTTATGTCAAAGAGCTTTTGCGCAAAGAAATCGCCCGCAAGCCACATTATCAAAAAGCCCTTGCCTTTATCATGCAGCTTGAAAGGGTACGCCCCTTCTTCCGCATCTTCACGGCCCCTGCCGGAGAAGATGCCGATCCTGCTGCCCCCTTAGAGGTGACGTTCCGCACCAACAAAGATGAAGAAAAAAATGCGGCCCACATTATTGCCTGGCAGCTTATGTCAGGTGATGAAACACGCACCTTCAAAGATGAGGATGCGAAGCTTTGGTGGCATTATGACACAGACCTTAAAATCAACTTTAGATGGGCATCAGGCAGCATGTATCGCCCCTCGCCCTCGCCTCAGCAGCCCGCCATGAAAGTTGAACCGCTTCAGGTCAGCTTTGTGTATGAGGGCCCCTGGGCGCTGATCAAAATGCTGCAGGCCCATAAAGCGGCCAGTCAGCCAGAGGATATGGACGGCCTGCGTCTTAAGTTCCAGATCCCCACAACGGGCAAAGGACACATCTACCCCAACCACTGTGGTGGTGACGTGTTGCCAGCACCCCAGTCATCAGAGCTGCTTGTTTTCATGGATGTGAAACTGAGCGACGGCCCTGCCGCCTCTTCTCTTGAGGTTCCCTTGCTTTTTCCAACCGCAGCACCCACTTTATCCGAGCTTGAACTTTCGGTGCGCAAAAAAGCCAGACGTGCTGCACAAAAGAAAAAAGCTATTTGTAACATTCCTCGAACACCCAAATCATGACCTTTAAAGTGCGTGTTGCCTCTCTTTTAAAGCCCATTGACAAAAAAGAGCCTTGTGGCACCAACGTAAGATATAAAAAAATTTTTGATGATATCAAAAAAATGCGCACGGTGGATGATGAGACGCTGCCAACAGGCGTTTGGCAAGAGGCAAACACCACCCAACTTGATCGCAAGCAGATTATCACGCTTTGCACCGAGGTGCTGTGCACACAATCAAAGGACCTGCAGGTCATTTGCTGGCTTGCCGAATCGTTATGCTATGAAGCGGGCTTGCAGGGGCTTTTAGAAGGTGTTCTGGTACTCAAAGGTTGTGCCGAAAAGTTTTGGGACGCGCTTTATCCCCGCATTGAAGACGATGATACAGAAGAGCGTCTGCATATTCTTGCATGGTTTTCAAAAACCATGGCCGATGCACTGTTGCGTATTGAGATCACCCAGCCAGAAGATCCAGGCCTTTTAATGGTCTCGTTTGAACGCTATCTGCAGGTCAAACGCGTTTTACAAAAAACAAAAACGGGCAAAACAGGCAAGGATGACGGGGATATCTTGGCCTATGCCGAAGAAATGCGCAAAAGTGCCAAAGCCACCTATATTTCGTTTTACGATGGTCTTGAGCAGCACATTCAAACCCTGAAAGACCAACTTGATGCCCTACAAGCTTTCTTAATCGGGCCCCTTAAAGATGACGCACAAGGCATTTTTTACGATATTCACCAAAGGCTCGACGGCGTGCTTGAGGCCTCGCTAAGCCTGAAAAAAGGCGCTCGTGCCCACAAAATAGGGGCGCGCCTTAAAGAAAAAGCACTCTCCCTTGTAAAACGCCCCACGCAAGACAAAAGTCAGCCCCACAAAACACAAGGACACGGTGATGCGGTTGCGATTGCACACAGGGATGCACCGCTAACGCAAGAGCCGTTAAGCGTTCTTTTAGACAGCAATACAGAGGACGACCCAGCGCTTGTCTTAAACCGCGACAATGCCTATGACGTGCTTGAAAAGCTCACCATCTTCTTAGCCAAAGAAGATCCACAAAGCCCCCTGCCCCTTATCCTTCAGACTGTTTGTAATCTGCGTAAGAAATCCTTCACCGACATTATGAAAAGCTTTGATTCAACCCAAGAGGCCACGGCATTCTTTGAGCAAATCAACAAGCTTTCCAAAAAGTAACGCGCCTCTTTCTTGTTTACGATGCCTGCCTTAGCTCTTGCACAAGGCGACACACATAAGCCACGAACAGCACCTTAAAAGCTTCTAAGAACAAAAAGAGCTTAACGCCCACTTGAAACGCCACATCAACGCCCACAAAGCGCGAAAGCCAAAGCATACCCATTAGCAACACTGTAAGGGCGCCCAGCATCGCCAACGCAAGAAGGCCTAGGAAGTTTGTTATCTGAAAGCGCTCACGCAATGAGGCCATAAAAAAAGCTGCAACCGCCAGCCCCCCAAGGTACCCCCCTGTTGGCCCAAAAAAGTAAGCCACACCACTATGGCCTTGGGCAAAAACAGGCGCGCCCATCAAACCCAAGGTCAGAAAGCCAAAAAGGGTTGCAAGCACCATGGTGCGATCATAGGTAAGGCCTAACCACAAAACCACCAATGTTTGGAATGTAAGCGGCACCGGCGCCAGCGGCAACGACAGCTGTCCCGACAAACAAAGCGCGACAACGCCCACAAAAATCCAGGCCGCTTGCCGCAAAAACTGCGCAAGCTTTGCACTTTGCATCACGCGCCATAGCGTGTCATCAAACAAGGCAACTTTCATCGCCCCAGAAAATTTTTGCTTTGTCCTAATCAATTTGGTCTCCCCTTAGATTTGCTTTGCTTAAAGGATTCAAAGAAGCAACAGACAAAAAGACATCACTGCCTGGAAAAAGACACCATCTATTTTTTTTGCATCTAAGTCAAGAGCCCTGCCCCAAAAACGACGATCCTTTAAGTGCTTTAAAGGCAACGGGTTAGGTTTGTAAAAATCAATATAATTTTGCAGGAAATTTAAAAATTATTTTGCAGTCTTTTATCTAAAAGAGTATAAAAAACAAAATGATAAAGGGAGACACGCTGTGAGACACATCATACGCTTTTTTTGCCTGGGCCTTTTAGCACCTTTGGCGCTTTATGCAGGCGGTGCCAGCAGCACCGAGAAAGAGCCCACAAGTACCCCTTACGTGGTTGTGGGTGTGAGCAATTTTTTATTTGAAACAACCATGCAAGTTGACCCCCAGCAGTATGGCTTTCCACTGGCCGCAGAGGGCTTGGACGAGGCCACCTTTGAGAAAGCACAGTTGCTTGCCGACCACGTGCCGCACTTACATCGTCTGTCAGGCAGCATTTTTCAAGCCCTTTTGGCCATGAAGAATGCTTTTTCTGAAAAAGATCCAACCTATGACTTGCAGCTTTTCGGCGTGGCCGGATCGCACACCTCATTTGTAAAAAATTGGCTCGAGGCCACAGGCATTGTGTGGAAAGGACAAAAAAAAGAAGGCAAAACAGGCTGCTGCTTTACCTTTGTGCACAACGATGCCAGTCACTTTCTTGTGTATCCTGGCGTTTCGTGCGAGCTTGATCTTGAACACCTTGAAGGCGTTTTGTGCCAAGAGAACATCCGAGCCTGCTTTATCTCGGGCTTTTTGTGCAAACAAAATGCCTCGTTTGGACGCGAAAACCTGTTGAATGTCGTGGTCAAAAAAGAACTGCAAGATCAAACCATCTTTTTTCTGCCCGACCGCAGTTTTATGGAAAAAAACGATAAATCTTTTTTCCAAAGCACCATGATGCGGGTGGGTTATGTGGCCGGCCGCGTTGAAGACATTGGTGTTTTGTTTGCGGAAAACAGAAATCTTTTTGAGCAACTGAACCCTTTTGCAAGCCGGCACAAAACAACCTTTTTACTGACCGAAAAAGGCAAAGGCGCTTATACCGTGGCGCCCGGCAAAACCTATCACCACAAGCCCCTTAAGGTGCCGCCTTCAACAAAACGTATCGAGCCCCTGATGGCGGCCGCCGCCTACACCGGCGCCTATCAAGCGGGCAAACTGAAGGGCGAAAGTATTGATCAGTGCGGCAAACGCGGCCTGCAAGCTGCGCTTCACACGGCTTCATCGTTTAAGGACGTTCTATACTAGGCTTTGCTTGCCATGACGGTTTTGGGGCATGCCGCGTCACTTTGGTCGTCATCGCGAAGGTACAAAGTACCTGTGGCGATCCACTTGCAAGAGACTGCGGTGGCCAAAGCACACGATGGATTGCCACGTCGAAACATAGGTTTCTCCTCGCAATGACGGTTGGGGGGCATGCCGCGGCACTT
>JBAJNL010000024.1:0-20462 GCA_036881885.1 Holosporaceae bacterium | reverse complement strand
TGTAGCACGTGTGTAGCCCAGCCCATAAGGGCCATGAGGACTTGACGTCATCCCCACCTTCCTCCGGCTTGTCACCGGCAGTTTCCTTAGAGTTCCCAGCTTAACCTGTTGGCAACTAAGGATGAGGGTTGCGCTCGTTGCGGGACTTAACCCAACATCTCACGACACGAGCTGACGACAGCCATGCAGCACCTGTACGGAATCCGGCCGAACCGCAAGCTTCATCTCTGATGCTCTCTATTCCTATGTCAAGGGCTGGTAAGGTTTTTCGCGTTGCGTCGAATTAAACCACATGCTCCACCGCTTGTGCAGGCCCCCGTCAATTCCTTTGAGTTTTAATCTTGCGACCGTACTCCCCAGGCGGAATGCTTCATGCGTTAGCTGCGACACTGAGAGGCAAGCCCCCAACGTCTAGCATTCATCGTTTACAGCGTGGACTACTAGGGTATCTAATCCTATTTGCTCCCCACGCTTTCGTGTCTCAGCGTCAGTTGCGAACCAGAAAGTTGCCTTCGCCTTTGGTGTTCTTCCTAATATCTATGGATTTCACCCCTACACTAGGAATTCCTCTTTCCCCTTTCGCACTCTAGTTTTTCAGTTCAAGATGCAGTTCTCAAGTTGAGCTTGAGGCTTTCACATCTTGCTTAAAAAACGGCCTACACACCCTTTACGCCCAGTAATTCCGAATAACGCTAGCCCCCTCCGTCTTACCGCGGCTGCTGGCACGGAGTTAGCCGGGGCTTCTTGTCCTGTTACCGTCATTATCGTCACAGGTGAAAGAGCTTTACAACCCAAGGGCCTTCTTCACTCACGCGGCATTGCTGGATCAGGGTTTCCCCCATTGTCCAATATTCCCCACTGCTGCCTCCCGTAGGAGTCTGGGCCGTGTCTAAGTCCCAGTGTGGCTGATCATCCTCTCAGACCAGCTACAGATCACAGGCTTGGTAGGCTTTTACCCCACCAACTACCTAATCTGACACGGGCTCCTCTTTAGGCGATAAATCTTTGATGCTTGCGCATATTATAAGGTATTAGCCAAAGTTTCCCATGGTTATTCCTTACCTAAAGGTAGATTCCCGTGTGTTACTCACCCGTTTGCCACTAGATAGAGCAAGCTCTATCTCGTTCGACTTGCATGTGTTAAGCATGCCGCCAGCGTTCATTCTGAGCCAGGATCAAACTCTCATATTAAAAATCTCATAAAGAGATACAATACAAAAGATAATTGACTGACCTTGTAAAAAGTCAGCGAAAACCGCTCACCTTTTACTCTTCTTTTTTCTAAACTCTTTAAAGGACCTAACGCCGATGTAAGAAGAAGACTAACACACGCCCCACAGAAGTCAAGCGGCTTTCTTAATTTTCCTTCGAAGATATCCCAAATTGGGCCTGTAGCATTTGTTCATTAAGCTTTTTTAAAAGATCAGCCTGCATGGCAGCGGCCTGAAGTTTGGGCAACCCCTTTCGCATGCTCGCCTTTTTGGCGTCTATTCTTTTTTGGATCTTGGCCACATCTTGGTGGTGGGTGCCTATTGTTCTTTCAAGACTTTGCAAGGCCTCTTTAAACGATGTTTCAAGGCGCCCCAAGTCTTGAAAAAAAGTTTTAATACGCCCTGCTTTGTGATCGTCTTCTTGTGGTTCGCCGATAAAAATCTCTTTCATTTGCTGGCTGTTTTGACTTGCTTGTGTAAAAGAATCTTCATCCATCACGTAAACGCCTGCCATTTTTTTAAGTCCAAACATGCTTTGTGTTTTGTCGTCTTGCAGCTCAGCACACAAAAGTTGAAAATCATTAAAAAAGGTTCTTAAAAACGAAAAGCGTATCAGCGAGCTTGGCTGTTGCCCCCCCAAAGGTGCATGTTTTTGCAAAAGCTCTTGGTACTGAGTCAAAGACTTAGCAAAACCCAGCAGCAAAGCTTTAATCACATTTTTTTCAAAAGTAACCTCAACGGGAATTTTGATATTTGGCGGCGTTTTTTTCTTCAGCGTGAAACGCATACCTTCAAAAACTTCTTCTACCTGATTGCTGGGCCGCCGCATCTTTATATCATTAACCGTAAATTTGGCATCTCTTTGGGCACGCGTCACCTTGGCAAACACACAATCGCCCCGCGTCTTGGTTTCAAAACCCAAGGCACGCAAAAGATCACCACCACAATCATCGCGAACAAAAGGCTTTGTTTCGTCTAAAACACTGACGGCTAAACGATAGCACCCCTGTGCATTTTCTGATCCAGGCCTGATTTCGATCACGTCTATTTTAAGGCTTTCTGCACAGGCACTGTTGATTGTTTCAAACAAATTTTTCAACGAGAGGTTCTGTGTAACGTTAAAAGTCTTTTCCCCTATAAACAGGGTGCCTTCGGGCAAGTCTGCGGCCTCAGAACGTCCAGGCGATTGAAAGTTTGTTGTTTTTACAGAAATTTTGTTAATGGCCAGCCGCTCAACCGAAAGATGGAACGCACAGGGTGGGCCGCTGCTAAAGGCTTCGACATATGCTTGTTTATCTTCTGGCAGGCGCACGCTGTATTTGTCCCAAAGCGTGCTATCGGTTAAGCGCTGCATATAATCTTTAGCTTCCCCGAACGCAGCTTGCAGTTCTTGCAGTTTTTGAAATTGGTCAACGTATTTCCCAACACTTGCCTCATGCTTTTGAAACCGCGCTTCATAGGCAAGGTTCAATTGCTTGCTTTTTTGAACCGCATCCATACCCAGTTCTTTTTCCAAAGATTCGGGCAATTTCAGATCTTCTGGCTGAAAAAGATCCAGCGGCTTCAACGGAGCATTAGGGTCTTTAAGTGACGGCGCTTTAAACGAGGACGCCCATGGCAACACGCTGGCTTCTCACACAAGAAAGAAAGTCTTGAAAAACAAGGCAAAAACAAAGCCAAAAGGCTTCAAAAGCAAAATTTAGCGCTTAAATTTCCGTGCGATCAGGCAATGGTGTCAGGCAACACAACATCTTCAAGCCAACGAATCGCCTCTTTGACTTTTTTTTGCTCGCGCTTTAAACGCATCACGGCTAACTGATCAACAACTTTTTGCTGTGCCAACGTTTTCATCTGCAAACCAAGATCTGTATAACGACCCCGCAAAGAGGCCAAATCTGCAAGTTCCATCAACTACCCGCCGCCTGTTACAAAAAAACACTTTTGGAATAACCTGTTTAACAAAAAAATTGGAAAAAGTAAAGCTTTTCGAAGTTTGTCAGCATTTTGTGCCTAAAAGTTCTAAAACACTATGGTTTTTGCGGCAACACGCCTTTTAAGCTCGGGAGCAAGGCGCGACATTGTGTCATTTTTTGAAGAGCTAAGAACTTTGTCTAGCTGCAACAAAGAGCGCGTAAACGCCCCCTGCCAGTTTGCATATCTGCTGTGCCTTGGTAATTTGCGCTCTTTAAAAAACTTAAGATCACGCATGACATAATGGTGTATACGCGCACCCACATCGCAAACATTAGCGTACTGATGATACAGGGGGACGGGTTCTTTTTTCGTATTAAAGGCCACGTATCCTGGTTTCAGCATCGCAAAGTGGCAATCAGGCATACCTTCTGTGTAGCGCGGCTTGATAACACTTTTTACACCAATGTTCCTGACATAACTCTCTGCTGACGTGTGTCTGAAGGCTTGCATCACCTTTTCATCACTATAGCCATCCTTAACACATTGGCTTAATTTTTCAGTTAGCAGCTCGCCTTCTTTAACCTCGGCAACGCCACCTGTTCCAAAGGTTTTCCAGTGGATCGCCACCGCTGCACAATCGTCATAATTGTTAAGAAACTGCACAAGATCTTTGTTTTGATGCGGCAAAACAAATTCGTCTGTATCAACCATTAATAGCCATTCTGTTTTAAAGCGCGTCTCTTCAATAGCCCATTTGTAGGCCCTGTTTTGAATCGCCTTCCATGTTTTGTGCTCTTTGGTGGGTTCTTCAAAGTCATGACGAAGCGTTACAATACCTGCATCAATATAGGGTTGCAGCACATCCATAAAGTGGTCTTTGCTTAGATGGTTTGTCAGGTAGAAATGCTCAACGCCCATCATGCGATAGTACTCTATCCACTCTTTTAAAAAGCGGGCCTCATCTCGAAAAATGGCCGTCAGACAAATGTAGTGCTGCGCTTTTTGTAGAGGAACGATCTTTTTAATAAACTTGGGATGCGTTAAATAACCAGCTGCCTTGCCTTTTTTAACATAGTGCACCAAGGGGTTTTGAGGCCTTTTGCTAAAGGATCCCTCAGGAGACGCCAGATACATACGCCCATAAAAGGCCGCGTCAAAATCAGGAGAGGGATTATAGAATTTTTTATAGCCCTCTACAGAATAATGCACAAAAGGATCAATTTTATTGTTTTTTAAAGATAAATATGTTTTTTTATAATAAGTCGCGTCGAAATGTTTTTTAACATCCGTCAAAGTGGTTAACAACACAGCAGGTGTCTTGTTTTGAAAGGTGTGCTGCAGCGGCTTTATGGCAAGAAGAGCCAACAGTAAAACACCACTCCACAGTGGCCAGTTTTTTAAAAAAATGCTCTCGCGGCGCATGCGTGATTTTAAATCTTTTTATTTCAACGCATTGTATCAATTTTTTTGACAAACAAAAACATATTCTTATGTGTTGAGCGGTAGTGATAAGATACGTCTTGTGACGCGCACTCTCTTTCTTTATAGTGGTAACGTGTTGCCCGGGTAGCTCAGTTGGTAGAGCAACGGACTGAAAATCCGTGTGTCGCTGGTTCGAACCCGGCCCCGGGCACCACATATAACTTTAAAAGCTTAAAGATACATGCTTTTTAAACGACACCCCTCTCATTCTTCTATGTTGTCACAAGCCTGGCCAGCCTTTGTCGATCTTTTGGCCGCAACGCTTTTAGCCATCCTTTTTGTTTTCTTACTGTTTATTGCCCTTGAAATTCACTTAGCCGACACGCTTTCTCATCGCGAAAAAGCTGTGGCCCTTTTAAGTGAAGAAAGAACCCTTTTAAAAAAACAACTTAAAAAAGCCAAAGCGCGCCAAGCACATTTAAGGGGCATCAAAGAAGCGCTTGCGCACCAATTTGAACAATCGCAGCTTGCCCTTAAAGTGCAAGAAGATATGACCAAGAAAGCAACTTCCGAGCTTGATGCTCTGACACAAGAAAAGCTGTTGTTACAAAAAGTCATCAAAGATTTGGAACTGGCGGTCGATTTGTCCCAAGAAAAAATTAGCGTTCAAAAAACCACGATTGAGCACCTGAATCAAAAACTCAAAGATGCCCTTTATAGGCGCGTTCAAGAGCTTGAGGGGTATCGTTCTGAGTTTTTAGCCAGCCTTAAAAAAACGCTTCAAGGTAAAAAGGGCTTTATCGTCTCGGGTGATCGCTTTATCTTTCAGTCTGAGATTCTTTTTCCTTTGGGATCAGACCAACTGCAACCCAAAGGGCAAAAAGAACTTTTGCGCTTTGCACATCTTTTGAAAGATCTTTTAAAGAAAATCCCAACTTCTTTCCCCCTTATTTTGCGCATCGATGGCCATACCGATAAGCTTCCTATTAAAGAAAAGAAGCACTTTGAATCTAACCTTGATCTCTCTTTTGCAAGGGCCAAAGCTGTTGCACACTTTTTAGCAAAACAAGGCATACCCAAAGCACGCCTGGTTCCCACTGGTTTTGCAGAAAATTATCCACTGGATGGTGGCGACAGCCCTGCAGCGTTGGCACGCAACAGGCGCATTGAGTTTAAACTCGATCAACGCTAATGGGTGTAATAAAACTTTCTGAACACTTGCTATCATGGCGCAGTGTGGCAAAATAGTTTTATGCAATATGTTCTTTTTTCTTGTCTTGTGTGTTTTATGCTTTGTGGATGCAATACACAAAGAACGCTTCAGCAAACACCCGAAGTTCACCTGTCCTCAGAGGATAGGCGTTATCACAACATGGGCAAGCTTTTTCAAAAAGATCTCACCTTTGGCGGCACATCTTCCGAAGCCGTCGCAGTCAACGCACACCTTTTTCAAGCAACACTTGACGTGCTGGACTTTATGACCATTGAGGATGTCAGCTATCAAAATGGTTTTGTTGAAACGGCGTGGCACCCAACAACCCAAGGCAAGGCAAAAGAAAAAATCAAGGTTGTTGTTAAAATCGACAAGGGAAACCTTGCCGTACAAAATGTCCATATTGTTGTACTGGGTAAAAAGCACACGAATGGTGCTTGGCAGGCCTTCAAACCTTCTGCTTTTACATCAGACTGCCTTTTGGATAAGATCATGAAACAGGCGCGCATCTTAAACTCACGAACATACAAAGCATGACACGGTACAATTTTCGAGAAACAGAGGAAAAGTGGCAAAAGGCATGGGCGCGCGACGACGTTTTTAAGGCCTCTGCCGACACCACAGGCCAAAAGCCAAAAGCGTACATTCTTGAGATGTTTCCGTACCCTTCGGGCAAGATTCACGTGGGTCACGCACGCAACTATGTTTTGGGCGATGTGATTGCACGTTATAAATGGGCTAATGGCTATCATGTGTTGCACCCCATTGGCTGGGATGCTTTTGGCCTGCCTGCCGAAAATGCTGCTTTTAAACACAAGGTGCATCCCAAAGAATGGACCTATAAAAACGCAGCTGAAATGGCGGAAAATCTAAAAAAAATAGGAATGTCGTATGACTGGAGCCGTGAGCTTTTTTCGTGCGACCCCAGCTATTACCGCCACGAACAACAGATGTTCATAGACTTTTTTAAAAAAGGCTTGGCATATCAAAAAGAATCTTATGTCAACTGGGACCCCGTTGAAAAAACGGTCCTTGCCAACGAACAAGTTGTAAACGGCCGTGGATGGCGATCAGGCGCCCTGGTTGAGAAAAAAGCTTTAAAGCAATGGTTTTTAAAAACAACGTTTTTTCAAAAAGAGCTTCTTGAGGGTTTAGAACAGCTTGATGCTTGGCCTGCGAAAGTAAAGCTGATGCAAAAAAACTGGATCGGCCGCTCAACGGGCGCGCGCATTTCGTTTCCGGTCAAAAGCCAAGATGAAGTCATCGATGTCTTTACCACACGCCAGGATACGCTTTTTGGTGCCAGTTTTTTGGGGCTTTCGGTAGACCACCCTTTCACGCAAAAAATAGCCCAAAGCAATCCAGGTCTCCAAGCTTTTATCGCCAGTTGCCGCGAAGGCAGCACGGCCACGTCCTACCAAGACATTATTGAAAAAAAAGGCTTTTTAACAAACCTTGTCGTCACACATCCTTTTGACCCAGAAAAAGAGCTTCCTCTTTGTGTGGTGAACTATGTCCTTATGGACTATGGCACGGGGGCTATTTTTGGTTGTCCTGCCCATGACGCACGGGATTTTGAGCTTGCAAAGGCGCTTTCTTTACCTATCTTGCCGGTCATTCGCCCGCAAGAGGCAACACATGACTTTCAAAAAGAGGCCTATGAAGGGGACGGCGTGCTTTTTCACTCTGATTTTTTAAACGGCCTGTCCGTTGAAGAGGCTAAGAAGCAGGCCCTTGAAGTTTTGGAAGAAAAGAAAACAGGCCGCAAAGAAGTTTGCTGGCGCTTAAAAGACTGGGGCGTTTCAAGGCAACGCTACTGGGGATGCCCGATTCCCATTGTACACTGCACTGATTGTGGCGTTGTGCCGCTTAAAGCCGAAGATCTTCCACTGCAACTGCCAGAGGATGTGTCATTTGAGACGCGAGGAAACCCTCTTGACACACATCCCACTTGGAAACATGTCGCTTGCCCCTCTTGTGGCAAAAACGCCTTAAGAGAAACGGATACCCTTGATACCTTTTTTGAATCTTCGTGGTATTTTTTGCGCTTTTGCGCACCTAACGCAGAAAAAGCCTTTGACCCGCAGGCCCTGGCTTTTTGGATGCCCGTTGATCAATATATTGGCGGCATTGAACATGCAATTATGCACCTTTTGTACGCGCGCTTTTTTATACATGCTTTGTCTTATTCAGATTATGACATGCCAATGTGCGAGCCTTTTAAGGCGCTTTTTAACCAGGGCATGGTGGGACATAAAACCTATCAAGACACAAAAGGTAACTGGCACTACCCCTTTGATGTCGTCAAAAAAGAAGATGGCTCTTTTGTCACGAAAGAGAAAGCCATCCCCGTGACAGAGGGACGGCTTGAGAAAATGAGCAAGTCTAAGTGCAATGTGGTCAGCATTGATCATGTTGTTGAAGAAGTTGGTGCAGATGCGACGCGCTTTTTCCTTCTCTCTGACACGCCACCTGAAAAGGATATGGAATGGAATGATGAGGGCATCGAAGGCAGCTGGCGCTTTCTCAACCGCCTTGTACGCCTTTTGCAATCTCAGTTGCCTCTTGTTCAAAAAGCACCGCTTCCCTCTTTTGAGGCTTTAGATGAACACGCGTTAAGCCTGCTAAAAAGTGTTCACAAAGCTATCAAAGAGACGCAAGAAAACATAGCGCAGTTGCATTTTAACAAATACATTGCGAATCTTTACGCCCTTGCGCACGCCATAGGCGCTTTTAAACAAAAAACACCGCAACACAGTGTGACACTTTATCACGCCTGGCATGTTTTCATTCGTCTTATGGCGCCTGCAACGCCTCACTTAGCTGAAGAGCTTTGGGAACTGCTGGGTGAAAACGCCTATGTCCACCAGCACGCTTGGCCTGTTTTTGATGCGCGCTTTTTAACTGAAGACACCGTCACGTTGCCGGTTCAGATCAATGGTAAGCTTAGGGGTCATATTAAAATTATCAAGGGGGCCGATCCCAAACAAATTGAAAAAACGGTTTTAGAGCAAGATTTCGTCAAACAAAGACTAGATCACAAACCTCCTCGACGTGTTATTGTGGTGCAAGATCGTGTTGCGAATGTGGTGGCCTAAGCTTTTTGCGTGTCTTTTACTGTTTGGGCTTAAAGCCTGTTCACCGGTTCTTGCGCCTTTAAATTCTGATGTCCGCGCAAAGCTTAAAACCGTCAAGGTTGAAAGAATGCTGGACAGACCGGGTCAATACATGTGGCTGCAGCTTATCCGTCAGCTTTCACCCGATGTTAAAAACCCGCATTATCGCTTGCATGTCACTTTAAAAACGTCAAAAGAGCCTTTTGGCCTCACACTTGAGGGTGTGGCTTTTAGATACCGCGTGACAACGCATTTAACTTACGAACTTAAAGATGCCAGTGGGCGCACCTGTCGCAAAAAAAACCTTTTTGTGCATGGCTCTTATAATGTTGTAGAAAATGATTTTTTTGCTGTAACATCGGTGGAGAACATGACAACGGAAGCTAATATCGACAGGCTTGTGGGAGACCTTATGTTTGATCTTGTCGCCTATTTTGAAAGCCAGCCAACAACATGAACCTTACACCGGCTCACTTAACGCAAGAGACGTTTCAAAACCTTAAAGGCATTTTGCTTTATGGCTCAAACGCTAATATTCACGGCTTTTTGCAGTGGGCGCTTGAGTTTTATCTGTGCAAACCTTTTGCACACCAGTGGGTGCACCTAGAAGAAAGTCACTTCGCCACAAACAGCCAATCTTACCTTGAGCAAGATCTTTTTTCGACTTCTCTTGAAAAGCGCTGCTTGTCGATCGATGCTGTCTCAGGCAGAAATCTTGTGTTTTGGAAGGACCTTTTTGCAGAATCTTTTGATCCGTTTATTGTGCTGCATGCCAAAGGGCTTAAAAAAAGCAGCCCTTTAACAGCATGGGCCCTTGCACAGCAAGATATTGCTGTTTTCCCTTGCTATGACACACAAGAGCTACCTTTAAAAAGACACATCTTTCAAAAAACATTACTGGCTCATCATATAAACATCTCTTCAGGCTCCTTAGAATCTTTACTGCACACTGTCTCTTGCGAGGGATGGCCTCATTTTCTTGAAAAGGTCACTCTTTTATCAAACGACAAAACACCTCTTGATGAAACACTCAAAGCTTTAGGCTCTTCTGACACAAAAATGCAATCTTTGACAGAACTTTTGATCGCACGCAACCAAAAGGATATCTATCGTGTTTTTGCGCAACAAAAAGATATTTCCTCTTGTTTGCAAGACTTAAGATATACCATGTCTTTTTTCTCAAGACTGCTTTCAACACAACAGTCTTTGTTGCAAGGAAATTCTCTTGAGAAAATACTTTTTTCGCTGTCACCGCCAGTTTTTTTCAAAGACATGCCTCTTTTTAAAAAGGCACTCTCGCTTTGGTCCGACAAACAAATACAAAGAGCACTTGCCTTATTTTCTGAGGCAGAAATCAATATTAAGCAAAGCCAAAATAATTTTTTTTGGTTTTTGCCAATTATCAAGGCTATAAAAAAATAAATTAGCCTTTATGAAAGGTTTTTTACACAAAATGCCTCTATGAAAAGGCGTTTTGTATATACCTTTACTGCCATTTTGTTTTTTTCTCTGCTATCTTGTGTTTGTGTTAAAAGAAAAGCGTTTGCGCGCTCACTTTCTTTTAACACAAGCTATATAACAGCAGGTGGAAAACTTGCGTGGTTCAACAACAACGAGGGCATGAGCCTCTTCTTTGAAGAGCTCAGCATGGGGCATGCCTATGCCTTTGATCAGATCAGTGCCTCTGGTTGGGGAAAGAAAAATGCTTCTTTTCTTTTGCTGATGGATCTGCCGCTCAATCTTTGGCTGCAAATGGCAAGCATCGGCACGTTCCATGAGTTTGGGCGCTTCTCTCGTGCCAGAGCCTTTGGCGTGAAAGAACCTCTTTTTTCACATTCAAATTCATCGCGCACCTACAAAGATCCCTTTAGTTACTACGCCTCCTTTCTTTTCAAACGGCCTTTTTGCATGACAGGCTCAACAGACATTAAGATGACGCCTGACATTTATACCGCAACAGCAGGCGCTAACAATGCGATGTTGTTAGCACAAAACCTCAGCGGTCAGATCGATCAGGGCAACGGACACATTACAGATCTGGTGCCCTACTTTTTAGGAAAGACGCACTCTCTTTTTGAATCTTCAGATAAAAAAACAGGCAACAGCCTTGGCGACGCGCTTGATCTTTACAAGGCAAGAGACATTCATATCTCTAAAGGGCGTGTTAACACAGCAGCTTTGCTGTCCTTCTTTTTAAGCGCTTCAACCTACAGCTATATCAAGGGTGTTTATGACTTCCACCAATCAGGCAAAACATCTGTTGAGCCCCTTTCCTTTTATGGTTTTAAAGCGCCCGATGTAAACGTTTTTTTACTTGAAAGAGGTCTATCATACGCCATCACCAGCGCCTATGATTATGACGACACATTAAGCTTTCCCTTTGAGGTCGAATTTGTTGAATGCGGCGAAAAAGGAAAGGCAGAATATACAATTGGCGTCAGCAAAACGTTTACAGGGTTTTACGATATTGCACTTGAGGGCGCGATTAGTTATGGGCCCTCGGGTTTTGGCTGGGCGATCGATTGCACCATTCCTTTGGGCAAAAGATTTTTCATACAAGCACACGCCGAGCCTATGAATATTTTAGGTCACTATGGTCAGCGACACGTTTCAGAAATCACCAAGCCCCAAAACATCAACTCTTACATGATCAGATTTGGCATGAATTACTAAGGGCGCGCTCTTCCTTTTCCTTCTGTCTGCTAAACTAGTTAACTAAGCTGCGCGTTTATTTTCTCCAGCAAAGCAACACGCTTTTGAAGGGCCGCTTGCTTCTCTTGCGTTTCTAAAACCAGTGCCTCTGGCGCTTTTTGAAGAAAGTCATCTCTTGAAAGCTTGGCGTCTAATTTTTCTTGATCTTTTGTAAGCACTGAAATCTTTTTCTGTAAGCGCACAGCCTCTTTTTCCATATCCACCACATCATCAAGAGGAATTTGGAACACAACACCCTTCACCTCGCCTTGTATGCCGCGCACGCTGTCTGAAAGCCCTTCTGTTACAGAAGAAATGCCCGCAAACGCACATAAAAAAGAAAGGCTCTCTTTAAGAGAAGGCGGCACAGATTGAACTTTTAAAGCAAGTTTTTGCTTAAAGGGAAGCTGAAATTCTGTACGCACAAATCTAACCTCTTTTGCCCAAAGCAAAAGATCTTCCACCAAAAGAAAAGGCTTTTCTTCCAAGTCTGCCATTTCTTGTTTGCTCTCAAGAAGCGCTGTGTGCAGCGGGCCTTGCGCGTGTGATAAATGCTCCCAAAGCTCACTGGCCACAAAAGGCACAAAAGGGTAAAGCATTTTAAGAATTTGACCCAAAACCCAGCCTGCCACTTCTTGTGTTTCTTGCACCACGTTCGCATCGTCAGAGCGCAGCAAGATTTTGCTCATCTCAACATACAGATCGCAATAGGTGCCCCACAAAAAATGGTACAAAAGATGCGAGGCTTCATAAAAGCGATACCCCTTCATGGCCTCAAGATATTTTTGAAAAACAATCTCCCACTTTTTCAGCAACCAAAGATTGATGGGTTGTTTTAAAGTTTTATAACAAAGGGTTTCGCGCGCTTTGCCACCTTGTGCGATACAAAAGCGTGTTGCATTCCACAGCTTTGTTAAAAAGTTGCGCTGTAAAAGAACATGTTGCGTGCTAAAGGCCATATCATGACCCGGTGTTGCCAAAGAGGCCAGCGCCAACCTCAGCGCATCAACACCGTAATCTTTAATCACATCCAGCGGATCGATCACATTGCCCTTTGTTTTTGACATTTTTTGTCTTTTTTGATCGCGCACAATGCCATGAATATAGACCGTCCTAAAAGGTACTTTTTCTTCTAAGAAAACCCCCATCATCGCCATTCTGGCGACCCAAAAAAAGATAATATCAAACCCCGTTACCAAAACACTGGTGGGGTAAAAACGTTTCAAGTCTTCTGTTTTTTCGGGCCAGCCTAATGTCACCAAAGGCCACAAAGCTGATGAAAACCAGGTATCTAAAACATCAGGATCTTTTGTAAGAGAAACAGCTTTGCCGTAGTGCTCCATGGCCTTTTCGTGCGCTTTGTCTTTAGACGTCGCCACAAATACCTGGCCATCGGGCCCCTGCCAGGCAGGAATATCATGTCCCCACCACAGCTGCCTTGAAAGGCACCAGGGCTCTATGTCTGAAAGCCAGCGTTTGTAAAGATTGGCATAGTTCTTAGGACAAAACGCCATCTCTTCTTCTTGAAGCGCATCCAGCGCCTTCTTGGCCAAAGGCTTTACATCAAAAAACCACTGCTTCGTCAAAAAGGGCTCTAAAAGCGCCCCCGAGCGATCACCAAATGGCAATGTGTGCATCATGGTTTCTTCTTTGATCAGAAGACCGCTCTCTTTAAGCATCTCTAAAACACGGGGACGCGCTTTAAGACGATCTTCTCCCTCAAGCTCTTTGGGAACTTGCGCTTCTTGGTGCGAGGTCAAATATCCTGCTTCATCAATAATCGAGATAAAGTCCAAGTTGTGTCGTTTGCCAATCTCAAAGTCCACAAAATCGTGTGCTGGCGTCACCTTAAGGGCGCCGGTGCCCTTTTCAATCTCAACACTGTCATCTGCAATGACCGGAATCAAGCGATCTGAAAGCGGAAGCTTCACATGACGGCCTATAAAATTTTGATAGCGCGGATCTTTTGGATGCACCGCAACCGCCACATCTGCAAAAAGCGTCTCTGGACGTGTTGTTGCCACATCAATAAAAGCGTTCTGGTCGCCCCCTTCAAGAAAATAGCGCAGCGTCCACATTTGACCTGCCACTTCTTTATTTTGCACCTCAAGATTTGAAAGGGCCGTTTTAAAAAACGGATCCCAGTAAACAAGACGCTCGCTTTTGTAAATAAGCCCCTTGTCATACAGCGTGACGAAAACCTCTTTCACAGCCTTGCGCACAGGCGCATCAAGCGTAAACAAAAGTCGATCCCAATTGGCTGAAACACCCAAGCGCTTAAGCTGCTTTAAGATTGTTTGACCCGACGTCTCTTTAAACGCAAAAGCGGCCTCTTCAAACTTTTCTCTGCCAATCTCTTGCCTGGATAAACCTTTTGAAGCAAGGTCGCGCTCGACCATCATTTGCGTTGCAATGCCTGCATGGTCCAAACCCGGCTGCGCCAAAACGTTATATCCTTGCATGCGCCAAAACCGAATCCAGATATCTTGAATGGTAAAAGTAAGCGCATGCCCCATGTGTAAACTGCCCGTTACATTAGGGGGCGGCATAATAATCGAAAGATAACCACGTGGCGTTTTAGGATCAAAGGCCTTTTGAAGAGAAGGCCCCCACTTTTGTTCGATTTCTTCGTGGTTGGGCGTTTTGTCTAGCATGGTAAAATCAAATTCTTTTGGTCAGAGTAAAAGTCAGAGCCAAGTAACGTCAATAGTCTTTAAGGTTACTTTGTCTTTTTTTGTGAAAAGAGCATTACGAGGCCAGGCGTTTGCCTTGAGGAAGCGGCATTAGCGACATCAAAGCGCGCAACTCTTGCCTTGCCGCTGTGTGCGATAGCGTTAAAGGCTTGTTTAAAGAGGCATAATCAAGAAGCGTTAAGCCATTTAAAAAGAGTTCTCGAAAAATAACACGCTCGCCAAAACCTGAAGCAAGTTTAAACCCGATGCGCTTTGAAAGCTGTTGCAGCACAGCGTCTATTTGTTCTTTGTTTTTGGTAAAAAGATGACCTAGCCTGTTTCTTACCACAATCCACTCTAAGGGTTTGGACGAATGAAGAGCTTTGTTCTTCCTTTGCTCCCAAACCATTTCGGCATAAGTGCTTGGAGATAGTGTGGGCCTGTCTTTTTTTTCTTCTAAACGTACTAAGAGATCAAGATCAATAAAGCTGTCGTTGATGGGTGTTATCAAAAAATCAGCCAAAGCATGCGCTTTTCGTGAAAGATCGGTGTCATTACCGGGTGTATCGATCACAATCACGTCAAAGTCAGAAAACGCGTCAATTGTTTTTTGCAACTCTTCAGGCGTTGTTTCTTTGAACAAGCGTTTATGTTGGGGCAATGGGCATGCTTTGTTCTTTAGCTTTAAGTAAGAAGCTCTGTTTTCTATATAGCGTGAAAGCGTTCCTTGGCGACCATCCACATCGATGCTAGCCACCGAAAGCCCTTCATACAAAAAAGAGACAATGGTATGCATTGCCAGTGTGGATTTTCCGGTCCCACCTTTTTCATTTCCAAAAACCACCATAAGGGGCGATGCGTTTTGCTCAAAAGCCATGAAAGTCGAGTTTCTTTAAAAAACGATACTTCCTCAAAAAAGAAGCATTTTCTTTAAAATATCAAGTCCTTTTCTTAAAGGCTTTATAAACCCATATACTTATCATAGGACCCAGCGAAAAGACCAAAAACACAATCAACGTTGAAAGCGCGTTAATCTCGGGCGTCATGCCTGTTTTAAGTGTTGAAAAAACGACCACAGGCAGTGTTAATGAGGAAGGTCCTGAGGCGAAGCTTGCAATAACCAGGTCATCCATTGACAGCGTAAAGGCCAAAATCCACGAGGCAAAGAGCGCAGGCCTAATGAGAGGCAGTGTAATAGAGAAGAAAACTTGTTTGGGTTTGGCACCAAGATCAAGGGCAGCTTCTTCTAAAAAAGAATCTATTTCTAAAAGACGCGCGCGCACAATAAGGCTGACATAGGCAATGGCAACCGTTGTATGCGCAATGGTGATGGTTAAAAGGCCACGACCTCGAGGAAAGCCTGTTGTGTGTTCAGAAATAATGAAAAAGAACAAAAACGAAAGACCAATGACAACCTCAGGAATGACCAAGGGCGAAACAGAGAGAATCTCAAAAAAAGAACTCCAGCGAAAAGATCTAAAACGCGTGAACAAAAGGGCACACAGTGTTCCAATGCAAACAGAAAGGCTTGCCGCACAAAAAGCCACCTTTAACGAGTTAAGAAAAGCACGCAAAAGCATTTGGTTAGAAAAAAGCTTTTTGTACCAAAGAAAAGATGCCCCTTCCCAAACACCCAACGAGCTTGTTTTGTTAAACGAAAACAGCACAACAAAGCCAATGGGAATGTACAAAAAGGCATAAACAAATCCAAGAACCAAAAGAGAACTTGATGAACGCCACAGAAAAATCTTGTTTTTTTTCATCCTTGAAAGGGCATCCCTTTTTAAAAAGCTTACTCTATCTTAAAACAAAGAAAAACAGGAGAAGTTATCCACAGAACACACGTTGCTTTGCGAAAAAAAAAGAGAGCTGGCCCTTTTTCACACGCTTAAGACATATTTATCCACAGGGTCCTTTTGCTTTCTTTTGCTTTGTTTTTTTAAGTAATTTTCACTAAGATGAGCAGCCTATACACAGAAAACAGAAGACCAACAAAAACATCAATCGAGTTTAAATGTTATTATTAAGTGTTCTTGCAAAGAAAAAGGAAAAAGAAGTTCCCGTTTGGCTTATGCGTCAAGCAGGACGTTATCTTCCCGAATACCGCAAGCTTCGGGAAGAGAGCAAAAGCTTTTTAGATCTTGTGTTCTCACCAAAGATAGCCACAGAAATTACACTTCAACCTATCAAAAGGTTTGACTTTGATGCGGCTATTTTGTTTTCTGACATTTTGGTTATTCCTTTAGCCTTGGGGCAGCAGGTTTCGTTTGAGCAAGGCCTTGAGCTTTCACCCATCGATGTTGAAGACATTCGCGTTCATGCTAAAGAAATAAGCCACAAGCTTGCACCCATCGCACAAACGGTTCAAGAAACAAGAAAAGAGCTTGCAAAAGATAAAGCCCTTATTGGCTTTGCAGGCGGACCTTTTACCGTTGCGCTTTACATGCTTCAGGGCACAAGTAAAAAAGGGTTCGATGAGGCGCTTTCTTTTGCTTATACACAAACAAAAGCGTTTGAAAAGCTTTTAGACGACCTCACAGAGGCAACAACGTACTACCTGCTTGACCAAATAAAAGCAGGCGTTAACGCTGTACAGTTGTTTGAGACCTGGGGAGCGCTTGTTCCGTGGCACAAACAAAAAGAGTGGCTCTTAAAGCCCCTGCAAACGATGATACATGCAGTTCGAAAAGACTATCCAGACTTTCCTGTTATCACGTATTTAAAAGGCGTGGGGGGGTTTGTGCCTTACTATGCCTCCCATTCGCGGACCACGGCTGTTTCGTTGGATTCAAGCTATCCTTTAGAGCTTTTAGACGACATAGAGTGCGTGATTCAGGGTAATCTGGACCCTCACATTTTACTAAACGGCGGTGCTTTTATGGAACAAAGCGTCTGTTCTATCAAAAAGGCCTTAAAAGGCAGACCTTTTGTTTTTAATTTAGGTCACGGAATTTTAAAAGAAACGCCTTTAGAACATGTAGAGCAACTGATGAAGTTTTTAAGAGATTAGGAATGAAAGAAGCCATTGTGCTGCTTGGGTTTGGTGGCCCGCAATCACTTTTAGAGGTGCCAAGCTTTTTAAAGCAGCTTTTTTCAGACCCTTGCGTTTTAACCTACCCCGCATTGATAAGAAAGCCTTTAGCCGCTTTGATTGCAAAAAAAAGCACAAAGCGCGCTATAGAAAACTACCGACGCCTTGGTGGTAAATCCCCTTTCTTAGAGAACACGCAAAAGCAAGCTGTCTGTCTTGAAAACCTTTTGAATAAAAAAGTTTTTTTGGCTATGCGCTATGGACATCCGTCTTTTGAAGAAGCGATTGAGAGCGTAAAGGCTTATAACCCTGACAAAGTGGTGTTGCTGCCCCTTTATCCGCAATTTTCGATGACAACAACGCTTTCTTGTTTTAAAGAGTGGGACAAAAACGCGCACAAGTTAAAAGCAGACGTGCAAAGAATTTGCTGCTACCCCCAACAACCAGGCTTTTTAGAGGCCTATGCTGATCTGTTGCATCAATCTTTGCAAGATTTTCAACCCATTGAAAACGTTAGAATTCTTTTTTCGGCACACGGCATTCCCATGAAGTTTGTGAAAAAAGGAGATCCCTACACCGAGCATATTCTGCAGACGACAGAAGGCGTCTTGTCACGCTTAAAGCCAAAGTATAAGGGCATTGAAGCTGTTATTTGCTATCAAAGCCGTGTGGGACCCCTTACGTGGACACAGCCCTACCTTGAAGACGAAATAAAGCGGGCCGCCTTAGATAAAAAAGCTGTTGTTGTATTGCCTGTGGCTTTTACCTCAGAGCATTCGGAAACACTGGGCGAGCTTGATATCGATTACAAAGAAATGGCAGATGCTTTAGGCGTTCCCTACAAGCGTGTTCCGACGGTGTCGTGTCACCCTTCTTACATCAAAGGACTCAAGCAGTTGTTTGAAGAGAAAGCCAGGCCAAAAGCTTGCCCTGACTCAAAAACCCAGTGCTGGATGTGCCACCGGGAGAAAGCTTGTGCTTGAGGCCTATTATCTTCCCATCAAAGCGCTTCATATTTTAAGTGTGATTGCATGGATGGCAGGCCTTTTGTATTTGCCGCGTCTTTTTGTTTATCACAAAGAAAACGAAAAAGACAAAGGTATGTATCGCGTTTTTTTAACCATGGAAGAACGTTTGATCAAAATGATTATTGTGCCAGCTTTTTGTTCAAGCCTTTTAACAGGAACCTTGCTTTTGCACATGCCCTGTGCTGTTAATTGGTCAACCAAAACGCCCTATTGCAAGCTTTCTTTGGTGTTTCTGCTTTTTTGCTTGCAGGTCTTTTTTTATCGCTGCTGGAAAAACTTTCAACACAAACAAAACAAGCATTCTTCTGTTTTTTTTAGGGCCATCAACGAAGTGCCCTTCTTGATTGCCATAGGCATTGTTTTCTTGGCTGTGATGAAGCCTTTTTAAAGATCAAAAGAAAAAGAGTTCTTACAGCCGCACGACTGCTTGGCAAGAGGATTCTTGACCACAAAATGACTGCCAATCATCTCTTCTTGATAATCTAGCTGTGCGCCTTCTAAAAAAGGAAGCGAGTGCTTATCTATCAAAACATTAACCCCCTCTTTTGTGACAAAGGCGTCTTCTTTTGTGGTTTTGTTGTCGACAGAAAAAACGTATTGAAAGCCAAAACATCCGCCAGTGTCGACGTGAATTCTAAAAAACTGGCCCTTTTTGAGCAGTTTTTCTAGCTTTGTGTAAGCCTTATCCGTGATAGAAAGCGTCATAGAATCTCTTTTTTACAAAACAGATAGCCCTTCCATAAAAGCCAACAAAGGGCCGCCGCACCAAGCGATCCCAGTAACAAAAAGCGCTGCAAGGGCGAAAGATAGTGTAGCAGAAAACCGCCAAAAAGGTAACCCGCGCCGCAGCTGACCACAGACCAGATCGCAGCCGCCACAAGGTTTAAAATAGCAAAACGCATAAAGGGAATGCCGGCCGTTCCTATGATCACAGGGCTAATAATGCGTACACCATAAATAAAGCGGAACGTAAGGATATAAAAAGACCCATACTCGTGCAGAAAAGAAAAAACTTTTTGCGACGGGGCTTTAAGGCGCGGAAAATAAGAAAGAATTTTTTGTCCCCAAAGCTGACCCACCATATAAAGGCTTTGGTCTGCAATGAGTGTTCCAACAAAGGCGATAAGAATGATTTTTTTAAGCTCTAAAACACCCTGTGCAGCGTAATAGCCTGCCGGCAGAATGATAGACTCACCCTCGATAAGAGAGCCTAGAAAAACAACAAGATAACCCCATTCTGAGACAAGATGTTCCATTGGCTGTTTGTTTCCTTGACGGTCTTCTAAGATTATACCTTTTTGGTGTTTTGCGCTAGTTGCTCTGCAAGCGACTGTAAAAGAGAGTTAATTCCTGCGTTTGTAAAGGATGAAAAAACCAAAACTTCTTGGTTAAGGTGCTTTTCAAGCTTTTTCTTTTTTTGAGCAAGTGTTTTTTCATCACACAGATCAGCGCGACTGAAAGCAACGCGTTTGTTTTTTTCTAAAAGTGTGGGGTGATAGGCTTTGAGCTCTTCATGTAGCTGCTGATAGGCTTTTACGGGGTCTCCAACCTCGGCGCTGATGATGTATAAAAGCACTTTGCATCGCTCGATATGCCCAAGAAAACGGTGGCCGAGACCCTTGCCCTTGTGGGCGCCTTGTATAAGGCCTGGGATGTCGGCCATCACAAACGATGTGTTATGAAAACGAATGCAGCCCAAGTTAGGGTGAAGCGTTGTAAAAGGATAGTCATCAATTTTTGGCTTTGCGTTAGTCACCTTTGCTAAAAGTGTTGATTTGCCAATGTTGGGAAGGCCCACCAAACCCACGTCTGCAATCAGTTTTAATCTTAACCAAACCCAGCACTCTTCACCTTTGAAGCCTTTTTGCGCATAGCGCGGTGCTCTGTTGGTGGATGATTTAAAGTGCGCATTGCCAAGGCCGCCCTGCCCGCCTTTTAAAAAAGAAACTTCACTGCTATCTTCTGTGAGGTCAAGAAGCAGCGTTTCTTTGTCTTCATCCCACACTTGAGTGCCTTGAGGCACTTTAAGGACAAGAGAGGCGCCCTTGTGTCCTGTTTTGTTTTGACCTTTGCCGTTTTCGCCCTTTTTTGCCTTAAAGTGTTGTTGATAGCGATAATCTATCAGCGTGTTTAAGTGAGAAACAACGTGAAAAAGCACATCACC